>NZ_JBHVYI010000003.1:0-175043 GCF_042880975.1 Streptomyces sp. NPDC058289 | reverse complement strand
AAAATTGCCTGGGGTTGTGTTGTTTGTGTTTGCGTCCTGAATTTATTGGAATGGTTTTGGCAGGCCCCGCGAATTTTCGGGGCCCGGGCCGGGCGGGGGGTCGTTGCTCGGGTTCACCCGGCCGGTCGCCGGTCGACTCCCCCCTGCAGAACCTCCCCATGTGGAGTCCGATCCGCAGACGTGGCTCACCCTGGTCCAGTTGCGTCCCCTCCCGGCTTGAGCCCCAGCCCCATGCCTTTGTGATCCCCGAGCCTCAGGCCGGCGGTCGGCGGCTCATGTACGCCGAAGCCCGAAACACCGCACGACGGCGTCACCAGACCTCCCCGAGGGCCATCGGCCCTCGGGGAGGTCTTCGTGTCGGGCGGGACTCCTACTGGTTGCTGTTACCGGCCGGACCTCCGTCCGAGCCCTGGTCGATACCGTCTCCGGGCCCGACCGGGGAGGGCGGGGGCGGCGGCGGGATCAGTGTGGTGGCCGGAACCGGCGGGGGCGGCGGCGGGGGCGCCTGGGTCGGCGGAGGCGGCGGAGGCGGCGGGGGCGCCTGGGTCGACGGAGGCGGCGGGGGCGGGAGTTCGGGCTCCGGCGAGATCAGCGGCGGGGGCGTCGGCTTCGGCGGCTCGGGCCGCGCCGAGGTCGCCGGGGGCTCCGGCGCCGCCGAGCTCCGCGAGGGCGTCGGCGCCACCGCGCTCTTCGAGGGCGACGGGGACGGCGTCGGTGACGTCCGGCCCGCGGACGGAGAGGTGGAGGCCGACTTGGACGGTGCGACGGAGGGCGACTCGGAAGGTGACTCCGAGGGGGACTCCGACCCGGTCACCGTCGCCGACACCGACTCCGAAGGTGACTCGGACGGGGACTCGGAAGGGGACTGCGAGGCCGACTCCGAAGGCGAGACCGACGGGGACTCCGACGGCGACTCGGACGGCGACACCGACGGGGACGGCGAGGTCGGCGACGGGGAGGTGACCGTCGGCGAGGGCGAAGTGACCGTCGGGGACGGCGACGTGACCGTCGGGGACGGCGACGTGAAGGTCGGGGACGGCGGCGGGGTGGTGAAGATCGGGGTCGGGATCACCGGCGGCGGGATCGGCCTGTCGTGGCGGCCGCGGTGGTCGCCACGGTCACGCTCGTACCAGCGGCTGCCGTGGTAGTCGTAGATCACGAAGGTGTTCACGATGGTCACGGACGGCGCGATGACCACGACCCGCGAGGGCTGGTACGAGGTCCAAGGCTGCCCGAACCGCTTCGGGTTGGCCTTCAGCGCCACCGGCGGCCCGAGCGGGTTCCCGCAGGCGCACCGCACCCGCGGCACCCCTCGGTCGTCCACGAGCACGGCGGTCCCGGCCTGGAGCACGGACTGGTAGGTGGTGGAGCGGCCGTCCACGTAGCCGTGGTTGGAGACCCGGGTGTCCACCCGGAGCTGGACCGGGGTGAGCGAGCGCAGGTACGACGGCACGGCCGTCGGCGCAATGCCGAGCGACGAGGCGAAGGCGGCGTTCTTGGAGGGCTGCGCCGAGAGGACCCGGATCTGCTTCTCGACGTCGCAGGCGGGCACGTCCGGCGTGCCCCCGTACAGCTCGGGCGAGGCGCCGCTGACGCTACGGGTGGCCGTGGTTGCCGCGGCCGACGGGGGCTTCTCCGGAGGCTTCGATCCGGGCTTCGATTCGGGCTTCTTCTCCGGCGTCGACGGCGGCGGGCTCTCGGGCGGCGCCGTGGCCTGCTTGGCCGCGGTGGACTCGGTGAAGGGGTCGGGCCCGGAGGCCGCCGCGGGCTGCAGGAAGACCTCGTTGCCGGCGGAGGTGGTGGTACCCCCACCCCCGCTGGGCCTGGTCAGGACGACGGCCAGGGTCACCGCGGCGGCGATGGCGACGATCGTGGTGGCGAGCCGCGGTACGGAGCGCCACCAGGGCTTGTGCGGGGGCTCGGGGGGCCCGGGGGGCACCCCGCTGCCGGATCCTCCGGGAGGGGCCGGCGGCGGGGGTGGCGGGGGCCCTTCCCGGCCCCCGGAGAGGGGCCCGGACGGTGGGCCCGTGGGGCGCCCGGACGAAGACGACGGCGGCTGCGAGGGCGGCTGTGACGGCTGTGTCGGCCACGGCGGCTGCTGGCCGGAGGGTTGAGTGGTCACGGGCTCTTCTTCCCAGGCGGAGGGGGTTCCGGTCCCCTGTGGACGTTCCGCTGCGGACCCTTCGGTCCGTTCGGTCGTTGCTCCGTGGACGTTCCGTTATGGAACTTCCGCGGGTCATCAGCGGAAATCTCCGGATTTCGTGCACTCCTGGCGACCATTGTGTGCGCCGTCCGGGTGGTGGCCGCAAGCGGAGCTGCCTACGGTGGCAGGGTGAGCCCTACAACGGCACCGCCCGCGCGAGCCTGGCGCGACGCCCTCGTCGCGGTCCTCGCGGGCTTCGCGGTGATGGCCGTCGTGGCCGCCGCGGGGCTCGCCCTCGCCGGCGCCGGCGATCTGCCCGGCGGCGCGTTCCCGCACGTCGTGGCCGCCGTCGTCCTGATGGCCGCGGGCGGATCGGTCGACGTCACGGGCGGGGCCGGCTTCCTGGCGGGAGCCGACGCGAGCCTGTCCGTACTCCCCCTCTCCGTCAGCCTGGCCGGCGCACTGACCACCGGCTGGCTCTTCCTGCGCCCCCTGCACAACCGTGCGGTGGCGGGTGTGCGCGAACTCATCGCCCGCGCCGTGCCCTTGGTGCTCCTCTGGCTGGCGGCGCTGACCGGCGTCGCCCTGCTGTCCCGCCAGAACTTCGCGGTTTCGACCGGCGATTCGGTCCTCGGCGACATCGGCGAAGTCCTCGACGCCGGCCCGACGGTGGGCTTCGAGCCCGCGATCCCCGCCAGCCTCGGCTACGGACTGCTGTGGATCCTGGGCCTGTTGCTGATCTCCCTGCTGATGTCCCGGCGCGCACCGCTCCCGACGGGGCTGGTCCGCTTCCACGCGGCGGTGCGGCCTGCGGCCTTCGCCGTGGTCGCGCTGCTCCTCGCGTACGTCGTCCTCGGGATCGGCGTCGGCCTGGTCGTGGCGGGGACCCAGGGGCACGCGGACCGCACCCTGGCGGTGATCCTGCTGGGCCTGCCCAACCTGGTCTGGCCCGCCCTGACCCTCGGCTTCGGCGGGGCCTGGGAGGGCAGGGTCGAGGGGCCGTTCGGGCTGCCCGTACCGCAGGTCCTGGACGAGGTGCTGCGCGTCACCGGCCAGGGCTCCGGCGCGGCCTCGGACCTGTCCACCATCGACGTGGCCTCGCTCGCCGAGCGGGACTCCCGGGCGTGGTGGCTCGTCGTACTGGCCGTCGTCCTCCTGCTCGCCGCCGGCGCCCTGGCCGCCGCCCGCTCGCCCGCGCACGTCCGCCCCTGGCAGCACGCCCTCCACCTGGCCGTCGCCATGGCCCTGGCCACCCTGGTGGTCTGCCTGCTGGCCCGGATCCAGGCCCAGTTCGGCCTCTCCCTGCTGGGCCTGGGCGACGTGGACGACCTCAGCGGCAACGTGGAGCTGCGCCCGCTGCTCTGGCGCACGGTCGGACTCGCCTTCCTCGCGGGCGCCGTGGCGGGTTTCCTCGGCGCCCTGTTCCCCCGCCGCCGGGACGAACCCGGCCGCCGGACCCCCGCCGAGGCGGCCGGTCCCGCCGGCCCCGCCGCCCGCTGACCAGGCCGCCCGCACCGGCCGCACCGGCCACCACCCGCCCTGCGCCGCCCCTGTGCCGTACCTGCGCCCGCACCAGCACCAGCACCCCCACCCCGACAACCCGTTGCGCCGTTCGAGTGAACGGACGCAAATCGGCTCATCGGGGGATCGTTTCCGCATGACACGCTCGTCTCCGTGAACATGACCAAAGGCCTGTTCCGGCCGCTTCACGCCGCAGGCCTGATCGCCCTCTCCGCGCTGGCCCTGACCCTCTCCACCGCCCTGCCCACCCAGGCGACCGGCCCCGGCGCCCGCCACCTCTCCGGCGACACCGGCCGCAAGGACAGCTCCGCGCAGGCGGTGTCCGTCAGCAAAGTGTTCTGTCCGCGCGGCACGGCCGTGCAGTCCGGCGGGTACTCCACCACCCACTGGGACCACGGCCGCGACGGCACCCTGCGGCACACCGTCCTGGCCTCCCACCCCGTCGTCGACGCGGAGGGCCGCAGGGGCTGGTACGCCTCGGCCGCACACGCCGAGGTCACGGCCCACGTCGTGTGCACGCCCTCCCGCGACCAGGGCGAGAACAAGGGCTAGAACACCGGCAGCGCCCACCTGGGCGGCGGTGGTGGCGGCCCGTCGGAGGCCGCCCGGGCAGGCGCGCGGGCGGGCGCTCGGACGAACGCCGCCGCGCCGGGGCCCGCGCCCTCCCCCGCACCCGCTTGCCGCAGCGCCCCCGTGAACTCCAGGCAGCTCCCCCACCGGTCCTCGGGCGCCTTCGCGAGGGCCCGTGCCAGCACCTCGTCCACCCCCGGCGGGAGGCCTTCCCGCCGCGAGGACACCGGCGGCGGCGGATCGTACTGGTGGGCCCAGAGCAGCGCCATGTCGTCGTCGCGCTCGAAGGGCGGGCCGCCGGCCAGGGTCTCGTAGACCACGCACCCCAGGCTGTAGACGTCGCACCGGCCGTCGACCGGTTTCCCGGCGATCTGCTCGGGCGCCACGTAGTCCAGGGTCCCGACGAACTGCCCGACGCTCGTGAACCCGGTCAGCGACAGCGACTTCTTCGTCAGTCCGAAGTCGGTCAGGTAGACGTGCTCGGGGTGTTCGCTGTCGGTGCCGCCGGCGACCAGGATGTTGCCGGGCTTCACGTCCCGGTGCACCAGGTCGTGGGCGTGCGCCGCGTCCAGGGCCGAGGCGACCTGGCCGGCGATCCGGGCCGCCGCCTCCACGGGCAGCGGGCCCGTCCGGTCCAGCATGGCCCGCAGGTCCTGGCCGGGCACGTACCGCATGGCGATGTACAGCATCCCGTCGGTCTCCCCCGCCTCGAAGACGGGCACGATGTGCGGGTGGTCGATGGCCGCCGCCACCTTCGACTCGTGCGCGAACCGCTGCCGGAAGACGTCGTTGCGCGCCAGTTCGGGCGCGAGGAGCTTCAGCGCGACCGTCCGGTCCAGTCGTACGTCGTGCGCGCGGTAGACGACCGCCATCCCCCCGCGTCCGATCTCGGCCTCCACCACGTACCCGGCGATCCGCCGCCCCCGCAGGTCGGACTCCCGCCCGCGGAACGGCTCCGCAGCCGGATCGGAGCCCATCAGCCCGCCTCCGGCCGGGGCAGCTCCACGATCTTCGTGGGCTCGTGCGGAACATCTCGTACGTCGCCATGGCCCTCGGTGTCGGCTTCCTGCGGCGGCGTCTGCGGCGCGGCCGGGGCACCGGGTCCCGCGACGACCGCGTAGGTGGCCAGGCGGCTCCCGTCCCCGTACATCCACCGTCCCGCCGTCTCGTCGTAGAGCCACACGGCCTCCCCGTCGACGACGACGCCGACGCGCAGTCCCCGCAGGGACCGCCGGAAGGATTCGGGGTCGAGCCGCCCGGACGCGAAGTCGGTGACGGCCCGCCGGTAGCGTTCCAGTTCCTCGGCGCACCGCGTGAGCAGCGGCTGCGGGTCCTCGACGCGCGTCAGCGGGCGCCCGCCGGTCGGCGGGGGCTGCGGCACGGCCAGGAGCAGGCGTCCGTCCACCCAGGCGGACCATCCGTTGGCGCACAGGATCTCCCCCCATTCCCCGCGCCGGGACAGCAGCCGTACGGGGAGGAAGGCGTCGAGCGCCACCGTCGGGCGCGACAGGTCCGGGGTCTCCCACGCGGGGAGTCCGTCCTGCGGAACGATGTGGGTGGGCCGGAAGTCCGCGGCTTGGCCGGGGCTGGTCATCGCGGCTACTTCCGCATGATGGTCGGCTCGTGGCGGCGCAGTACCCGGCCCACGAGTACGCCGAACAGCACGGACAGGGCGACGAGCATCCCCACCTCCGTGAGCCACAAGCGGGGCTTGTGGTCGAACATCGGGTCCTGCGTGATCTTGCCGGGGACGATGGCGCCGAGGTCGATGGTGGCCGACATCGCGCCCATGGCCCAGCGGGCGGGCACGAACCAGGCGAACTGTTCGATGACGAGGACCCCGGTGAGCTTCAGCAGGGAGCCGCAGAAGACGACCTGCACGATGGTGAGCAGGACCAGCAGCGGCATGGTGACCTCTTCCTTGGACACCAGGGCGGAGATCAGCAGTCCGAGCACCATGGCGGTGACGGACAGCAGGGCGACGACGAAGGTGATCTCGATCAGCGGGGGCAGGAAGAGGCCCTTGCCGCCGGGGGCGTTGGTCTTGACCCCGGCGAGGCCGACCAGGGTGAGGACCACGGCCTGACCGACGGTGATGGCGCCGAGGACCACCACCTTGGACATCAGGTAGGCCGATCTGGAGAGCCCCACGGCGCGTTCGCGCTGGTAGATGACGCGTTCCTTGACCAGTTCACGGACGGCGTTGGCGGCTCCGGTCAGGACCCCGCCCACGCACAGGATGAACAGGGCGTTGAGCGCCGTCTCCGCGGTGAGTTCGCTGCCGGCCAGGGCCCGGGCCATGGCGCCCATGACGAACGGCAGGGCGACCATGATGATCAGGAAGGTGCGGTCGGCGCTGAGCACGGCGGCGTACCGGCGGATCAGGGTGGAGAGCTGCGAGCCCCAGCTCTGCGCCTTGGGCGGCGGCTTCGGCGCGACGCCCGCGGCCCTGTCGTCGGCCCCCGCGAGCGGGACCCGACCGGCGACGTCGACGTAGCGGCGGTGCAGCGGCGAGGCGCGGTGCTCCCCGGCCCAGTCGCGATCGCGCTCGTTCTCGAAGGCTTCGAAGGCCTCGGGCCACTGGTCGAAGCCGAAGAAATCGAGGGCCTCGTCCGGAGGCCCGTAGTAGGCGATGCGGCCGCCGGGTGCGAGGACCAGGAGGCGGTCGCAGACGCTCAGGTTGAGCACGCTGTGGGTGACGACGATGACCGTGCGGCCGTCGTCGGCGAGGCCGCGCAGCATGTTCATCACGGAGCGGTCCATGCCCGGGTCGAGCCCGGAGGTGGGTTCGTCCAGGAAGAGCAGGGAGGGCTTGGTCAGCAGTTCCAGGGCGACGGAGACGCGTTTGCGCTGGCCGCCGGAGAGGCTGTGGATGGGCTGGTCGGCGCGCTGCTGGAGGCCGAGTTCGCCGATGACCTCGTCGACCCGGGCCTCGCGTTCGGCCTTGGCGGTGTCCTGCGGGAAGCGCAGCTCGGCGGCGTAGACGAGGGCGCGGCGCACGGTGAGCTGGGCGTGCAGGATGTCGTCCTGCGGGACGAGGCCGATGCGGCTGCGCAGCTCGGCGTAGTCCCGGTAGAGGTCGCGGCCGTCGTAGAGGACGGTGCCGTTGTCGGCCGGGCGCAGGCCGGTCAGCGCACCGAGCAGGGTGGACTTGCCGGCGCCGCTGGGGCCGACCACCGCGAGCAGGGTGGTGGCGCCGACGGGGAAGGAGACGCCGTCGAGGAGGGTCTTGCGGCCGTGGTCGACGGCCACGCGGAGATCTTGGACGTCGAGGGAGACCTCGCCGGTGTCCACGTACTCCTGGAGCTGGTCGCCGACCAGGCAGAAGGCGGAGTGGCCGATGCCGACGATGTCGCCCTCGCCGATGGCGGCGGCCCCGGTGAGGCGGGCGCCGTTGAGGTACGTGCCGTTGTGGCTGCCGAGGTCCACGATCTCGTACCTGCCGTCGGGGCGGGCGCGCAGTTCGGCGTGGTGGCGGGAGACGACGAGGTCGTCGATGACGAAGTCGTTGTCGGGGGCGCGGCCGATGCGGACGGCGGCCTGGGGGGCCAGCGGGCGGACCGAGGTCGGCTGCCGGAAGGTGCTGGTCATGTCCGGGCGGGAGACCGAGGAGGGCCGGGCGGCGGCGGGTTCGGCGAAGCGGACGCGCGGTCCGTCGGCGGCGCTGCCGAAGCGCAGTTCGCTGCCGACGCCGACCGCCCACTCGCGGACGCGGTGGCCGTCGACCCACGTGCCGTTGGTGCTGTCCTCGTCCTCCAGGGTCCAGTGGTCGCCGTCCGGACGCAGGATCGCGTGGTGCCAGGAGACGCGGGCGTCGTCGAGGCAGATCTCGCAGAGGGGGTCCCGGCCGACGTGGTACGTCCGGCGCGGGCTCATCGCCGTGGAGCCCCCGTCCGTTTCCAGGAGGAGCTCTGGCGCGTTCGGCACACCGGGGCGCTGGGCCATGGGGCGATTTTCCCACGATCCGGCGCGCCCGGCATAACCGCAGGTCAGGCTGGCCTTATGGGTAATGACAACGGTCCCCGTTGCAGCCTTTGCCCATCGTCCCGAGGTGCGCTTCACTTCAGGCGAAGCGGAACGCGCAAGCGATCCGCCACGACCCACGGGGGACACCATGAGCGCGCACGATCACGCGCCGCACGACCACGGCACCGTCGGCCACGACGGTCACAACGGTCACGGTCACGCCGGTCACAGCCACGGGGTCGCCGCCGACGCGGACCGGCGCTGGCTCGGCATCGCCCTCGGCCTGATCACCGGCTTCATGGCCATCGAGGTGGTCATCGGCGTCCTGGCGCACTCCCTGGCCCTGATCTCCGACGCCGCGCACATGCTGACGGACGCCGTCTCGATCGTCCTCGCGCTGATCGCGATGCGGCTGGCCGCCCGGCCGGCGCGCGGTGGTTTCACGTACGGCCTCAAGCGCGCGGAGATACTCTCCGCGCAGGCCAACGGCCTCACCCTGCTGCTGCTGGCGGTCTGGCTGGCGTACGAGGCCGTACGGCGACTGCTGGATCCGCCGCCCGTGGAGGGCGGGCTGGTGCTGGTGACGGCGCTCGCGGGCATCGTCGTCAACATCGCGGCGGCCTGGTGCATCTCGAAGGCGAACCGCACGTCCCTGGCCGTCGAGGGCGCCTACCAGCACATCCTCAACGACCTGTTCGCCTTCATCGGCACCGCCGTCGCGGGCCTGATCGTGCTCACCACCGGGTTCCGGCAGGCCGACTCGATCGCCTCGCTCGTCGTGGTCGTCCTGATGGTCAAGGCGGGCTACGGACTGGTCCGCGAGTCCGGCAGGATCCTGCTGGAGGCCGCCCCGGCCCACGTGGACCCGGACACGGTCGGCGACCGCCTGGTCGGCCAACCTCCGGTCACGGAGGTCCACGACCTGCACATCTGGACCATCACCTCCGGGCAGGCCGCCCTGTCCGCGCACGTGCTGGTGGCGCCGGAGGGCGACTGCCACGCCGTACGCCGCGACCTGGAGGCCCTGCTCGCGAAGGAGTACGGGATCACGCACACCACCCTCCAGGTGGACCACGCCCAGGACTCCCTCCTCACGGTCGGCCGCCCCGGCGAGGACCGGGCCGACACGCACTGCGCGGACGCCCACGGCCCGGTCCACCGGCAGGGCCCGCACGACCACTGAGCCGCCGTCTGAGCCGCTGCCTGAGCCGCGCCCGGACGGGGTAGGGATGGGGCCATGACCGCGAAACGCAGCGCCGGACTGCTCCTGTTCCGCCGGCACCCCGGCGCCGAGGTGGAGATCTTGCTCGGCCACATGGGCGGCCCGCTCTGGGAGCGCCGCGACGCGGGTGCCTGGTCGATCCCGAAGGGCGAGTACGGGCCCGACGAGACCCCGCGCGACGCCGCCCGCCGGGAGTTCACGGAGGAGATCGGGCTGCCCCCGCCGGAGGGTCCGTACCTGCCGCTGGGCGAGGTGCGGATGGTCGGCGGGAAGCTCGTGACCGTCTGGGCGGTGCGCGCGGACCTGGATCCGGCCCTCGCCGTGCCCGGCACCTTCACCATGGAGTGGCCTCCGAAGTCGGGGCGGACGGAGGAGTTCCCCGAACTGGACCGGGTGGAGTGGTTCGTTCCCGCGGTGGCCAGAACCAAGCTGGTGGTGTCTCAGATCCCCTTCCTGGAACGGCTGTTGGGCGTTCTGGCGAACGAGGGTTGACCTGACCTTTACTTGCCAACAAACCCCATCTGCATGGACATTGCACGTATGACGAACGTCGTGCTGGTGGGAACCCTGGACACCAAGGGTGTGGAGTACGGCTGGTTGCGCGAGAGGCTGCTGCGCGCCGGCGTCGAAGTGATCACGGTCGACACAGGAATCATGAACGAGCCCCGGGTGCCCGCCGACGTACCGCGCGAAGCGGTGGCGCGGGCCGCGGGAACGGAACTGTCCGAACTGCGCGCGGCCGCCGACCGGGGTGCGGCCGTGACCACGATGGCCCGGGGCGCGGAAGCGACCCTGTTACGCCTGCACGCCGAAGGCCGGCTGCACGGAGTCCTCGCGATCGGGGGCAGCGGCGGGACCTCCATCGCCACGCGGGCGATGCGCGCCCTGCCGCTCGGCGTTCCGAAGGTGATGGTCTCCTCCATGGCGTCCGGGGACGTGGCCCCGTACGTCGGATCGGCGGACATCACGATGATGTACAGCGTCGTGGACATCGCGGGGATCAACAGCATCTCGGCGCCGGTCCTGGCCAATGCCGTCGCGGCCGTGGCCGGGATGGCCGAGTCCTTCGCCCGCTCCGCCATGGAGTTGCGGCGGCCGGCCCTGCTGGGCTCGGGGCCGCGGCCGCTGATCGCGGCGAGCATGGCGGGCGTGACCACGATCGGCGTGGACGCGGCCCGGGAGCGGCTGACCGAACTGGGCTACGAGGTACTGGTCTTCCACGTCAGCGGCACCGGCGGCCGGACCCTGGAGACCCTGGCCGGCCAGGGGGTCTTCGCGGGCGTCCTCGACCTCACGCTCAGCGAGCTCGCCGACGATCTGTGCGGCGGCATCCTGACCGCCGGGCCCGACCGGCTCAGCGCCGCCGGGCGGGCCGGGATACCGCAGGTGGTGAGCCTGGGCGCGCTGGACATGGTGAAGTTCGGCCCGATGGAGAGCCTGCCCGAACGGGTCCGGTACCGCCGGGTCCGCGTCCACAACCCCTCGATCACGGTGATCCGTACGACCGAGGCCGAGTGCACCGAACTCGGCCGCCGGGTCGCCGCCAAACTCCGTGCGGCCACCGGCCCCACGGCCGTCTGCGTTCCCCTGCGCGGACTGTCCACGCTCGGCGCGCCAGGCGGGCCCTACCACGACCCCGACGCCGACGGGGCGCTGTTCTCGGCACTGCGCGACGGGCTGCGGGGCAGCACCGCCCGCATCCACGACTACGACACCCACATCAACGATCCGGAGTTCGGACGGGCGGCGGCCGACCGGTTGCACTCCATGATCGGGGCGCGGGCCGCGGCGGCCTGACGCCCGGCCCCTCGACAGGGAACCGGCCGTGGCGGAAATGTGTCCCAGGTGATGGCCGGTCCCCTGGAAGGAGCGGCTCCGGGGCGCGGTCACGCCACGGCAAGGGGGAAGGCATGAACGGCGTGTGGTCGGTTCCCGGTTACTCGGAGGTCCGCGAGCTCGGTTCGGGCGCCAGCGGCCGTGTGGTCCTCGCGGTCCACGAGGTCACCGGCACGGCCGTCGCGGTGAAGTACCTGAACGACCGGATGCTCGAGAACCCGGTCTTCGTCCGGGAGTTCCGGGCGGAGGCCCAACTGCTCGGCGCCCTGCGCTCCCCCTACGTGGTCGGGCTGTACGAGTACGTCGAGGCGCCCGGCGGCGCCGCGATCGTCATGGAGCTCGTGGACGGCATCCCGCTGAACGCCCTGCTCAAGCAGTGCGGGCGGACCGGACCGGAAGCGGCGCTGGTGCTCCTGAAGGGATCCCTGTTGGGGCTGGCCGACGCCCACCGGGCCGGTGTGGTCCACCGGGACTACAAGCCGGCGAACGTCCTGGTGGCGGCGGACGGGACCTCCAAGCTGGTGGACTTCGGGATCGCCACCCCCCTGGGCACGACGCCCGGCGCGGCGGGCACCCCCGCGTACATGGCCCCGGAGCAGTGGCAGGGCCGGCCCGCGTCGCCCGAGGCCGACGTGTACGCGGCGACGGCGACCTTCTTCGAATGCCTGACCGGCCGCAAGCCGTACGACGGGCAGAACTTCGCGGAGCTCGCGGTCCAGCACATCGAGGCTCCGGTCCCGGAGACCGAGGCGCCCGAGCCGGTGCGCCCGCTGATCCGGCGGGGACTGGCGAAGGCCCCCGAACAACGGCCCGAGAACGCCGAGGCGTTCGTGGCGGAGCTGGAGGCGGTGGCCCTGGCGGCGTACGGGCCCCAGTGGGAGGAGCGCGGACAGCGCAAGCTGGCCGCGCTGGCGGCCCTGCTGCCCCTGCTGTTCCCCTCGGCCGGCGCCCCGGCGCAGGGCGCCACCGCGCTGGCCACCACGGTCCTGCCGCCGCCTCCCCCGGGCTGGTCACCGGGCGGGCGCGGGCTGCTCGCGGCCGGTGCGGCGCTCGTGCTCGGGCTGGTGGCCGTACTCGGCTACCAGGCGGTGGGCTCCGAGCCCGGCGGCGCGATGGCGCTCAACGCCTTCGCGACGTCGAGCGCGTCGGCGCCTGGCCCGGCCAGCGCGGCGCCCGGACCGAGCCTTTCCACGTCGCCGACGGCCACGGCGACACCGACACCGTCCGCGTCGCCGTCGGCGAGCCCGAGTCCGAGTCCGAGCTACACGATGCCGACCCCCACGCCTACGCCGACACCGAAGCCGAGCTGGACGGTGACCAAGCCCCCGAGCCCGTCCGCGACCCCCACGCCGACCCCGACCCCGTCGCCGAAGGTCAAGATCTCCGCGGTGAACGTCACCTCCTTCCGGCAGACGGCCCCGGGCACCACCGAGGCCGCCTTCTCCGTCGAAAGCGACGGCGCGGGTCCGTACACCCTGGTCGTCGAGTGGTTCACCGGTGACGACAAGGGCGCCCTGACCGTGCCCGACGGCCGCCAGACGGTCGCGTTCGGAGCCGGGAGTCCCGGTACGCAAACCCTCGCGCACACCTTCGCGCAGGGCGCCGGCTGCTACTGGAGCGTCCGCGCCACCACGCAGCCGGCCGCCGCCAACCAGAGTTCCGTCCAGAGCATCTACATCCGGGGGTGCAAGCCGGCATGAGCGATCCCCACGCCCCGCAGGGCGACGACGACTACAGCGCCACCGTGCTCGGCAGCCACTGGATCACCGGGCCGCCCCAGGGCACGGAACGGACCCGGCGGCTCGGCCTCGCCGGCGGGACCGAACGGACCGGCCCGACCGCGCGGTTCGACGTACCGGTCGGTGCCGTGCCCGACCGGGTCGAGGGTTCGGTCCTGCGCTTCGGACCGGGGGTGACGGCCGCGCTGCCCGTGCCGTTCCCGCTGTACGCCGCTCCGGCCCCCCGCCGGCGGAGCGAGTGGCGGCGCTACACCCTGGCCGCCGTGGTCCTGATCGGGGTGCTCTGCTACCTGGGCTGGCAGCGCTACGGCCCGGCCCTGGAGGTCCGGGACCTGGTGGTGTCCACCGATGCTGCCGAGGCCGGGGGGCCCGGCTGCGACGGGACCGCCGACGTGGTGGCCGTCGTACGGACCAACGGGCGGCCGGGGGTCCTCACGTACCGCTGGCTGCGCAGTGACGGCACGCGCTCCGAGCAGCTCAGCGAGCGGGTGCCGAGCGGCCGGAACGAGGCCCGGCTGCACCTGCTGTGGACCTTCCAGGGCGCGGGCACCTACCCCGCGAAGGCCGAGCTCGAGCTCGTCTCGCCGGTAGGGCGCACGGCCGCGGCGGAGTTCACGTACCGCTGCCGCCCCTAGGGCCTGTCGTCAAACCCCCGTCGTCGCCCGCAGAAGGGAGTTTGACGACAGGCCCTAGAGGGAGCGGGCAGCCGGATCACCGAGCGCCCTGCGGCCCGATCGACAAGACACCCGCTGACCCCGGTCCTCCTTTCGGCCAACGGCCCGGGCCCGCGGACCGGTCCTTCCGGCCGGGGCGATCGTGGCCGTGCGGCCGAGGCGCAGCCACCCCCGTCCCTGGTTGACTCGAATGTGTTGGCGAGGGCATCAGGGATGCGGCCCTCACGGCACCCTTGCAGCCACGTTCCAGCCGGCGATACACCCCAAAGGAACGTGGCCGTCCCGCACGGATGCCAAGTCCGCGCGGGAGGCCCGCAGCCGCTTTGGGGAGTGGCTGCGGGCCATTTCTGCCTGCCCGTCCGTGGCGTGCAGGCAGCTCGGGCGGCTCCCTTCCGGGCGCCTCCCCGTCAGAAGCGGGCGTGCGCGGTGATGTCCGCCGCGAACTCTCCCGTCATCGCCGGGGTCACCGTCGGCCGGCACTGTGCCACCGCCGCCAGGTAGTCCTCCGTGCTGGCGCCCAGCTGGGCCGCCGCCGCGCCGCGCGCGCCCACCGCCTCCAGGTCCCGCTCGAAGGACACCTGCGCGGCGATCCGCGCCGCGTGCTCGATGTCGGCCGGGGTGAACAGTTCGCTCGCCGCGACCAGCGCCGCCACGTCCACATCGGGACGGCCCTCCGTGTACCGGCCCCAGATCGCGGCGCGGGCGCCCGGGTCCGGGGTGCCGATCGGGATCAGGTAGTCGAAGCGGCCGGGGCGCAGGAAGGCCGGGTCGAGGGAGCGGATGGAGTTGGTCGCGCAGACCAGCAGCCGTTCGTCGCCCTCGCGGAAGCCGGGTATCAGTTTGAGCAGCTCGTTGGTCACGCCGTGGATCCCGCCGGGCTGGGCGGGCTCGGTGCGCACGGGCGCGATCTCCTCGACCTCGTCGATGAAGACGAGCACCCTTTCCAGCTCGGCGATGCGGGCGAACGCGTCGCGCAGCGCGGCCGCGAGGTTGCCCTCGTCGGCGAGGCGGGAGGGCAGCAGTTCCACGAAGGGCCAGCCGAGCCGGGAGGCGATGGCCCGGGCGAAGGTGGTCTTGCCGGTGCCGGGCGGGCCGAAGAGGGTGATGGCGCGCGGCGGCCGCACCCCGTGCGCGGCGGCCCGCTCGGGCTCGGCGAGCGGCAGCACCACGCGCCGCTCGATGAGGTCCTTCTCCGTCTCCATGCCGGCGACCTTGGCCCACAGGTCGCTCGGCAGGAAGCGGCCGCCGAGGTCGTCCAGGAGACCGGCGGCCGGGCCGTGCAGCGGCTCGGTCTTCTCGAAGTAGGCGACGGCGGGCTGCCGGGTGTAGCCGGCGTTGAGCAGTCCCTCGCCGAGCAGGTCCTCCTCGGGCAGGACGTACGCGATGCGCCCGACGCGGGCGGCGATCAGCCGTCGCTCCAGCTCCACGAGCAGTGCGCTGGCCAGGCCCCGGCCGCGCCAGCCGGAGGCGATGGCGATGCGCATGACCCAGGCGCGTTCGCCGGTGACGCAGGCGAGGGCGGCGCCGATGGGGACGCCCTGGTGGACGGCGACCACGCAGGGCTGCCGGTCGGTGAGGGCGCTGATGCATTCGGCGAGTGAGAAGACCGACTCCTGGCCGAGTTCGGCCGTGGTGTCGATCAGATGGACAACGGCCGCGAGATCGCTCTCGCGGTAGTCGTGGATCAGCCAGTTCACCGGGTACCGCCCCTCGTTCGTGCTCCTGCGTGCCTGCTCCGTGCCTGTTGCGCACCTTGCTGCCGCGAGGCTAGGGGCGGGCGGGCCGCTTGATCACGCTCCGTCGTGCACAACAGCCGGTCCGGGAACCCTCCGTATCGTCCATAGACTGGTGCTTTCCGCCCGAACAGCTGCCCGAGGATCCGTACGCCTTCATGAGTTCCCACATATCCACCGGTGTCCGACGGCCGTATCTCGTGTGGCTGGTTCCGGTCCTCTGGACGCTGTCGCTCGGAATGTGGGGGCTCTCCCGGCAGAACAGCGTGTGGCGGGACGAAGCGGCGACCTGGCAGGTGGCGGAGCGCTCCCCCGGTGAGATCTGGCACCTGCTCGGCAACGTGGACGCGGTCCACGGCCTGTACTACCTGCTGATGCACCTGCTCTTCGAGGTGTTCGGGGCGAGCACGACCACCCTGCGCCTGCCCTCGGTGCTGGCGGTGGCGGTCGCCGCCGGCTGTGTGGCGCTGATCGGGCGCCGGCTGGCGGGCCCGTGGGCGGGGCTGGGCGGCGGGCTGACCCTCGGGCTGCTGCCGGCCGTGCAGTTCCAGCTCCAGGAGGGCCGGTCGTACGCGCTGATCGCGGGCGGGGCCGGGCTGTCGACCTTGCTGCTCGTCTCGCTGATCGCGGGCACGGGAGCCGGCGACGGAGCCGGTCCCGGGCGGCGGATCCTGCCGCGCTGGACGGCGTACGGGGCTCTCGTGCTGGTCTGCGCCCTGCTGAACTGGTTCTCCCTGCTGATCCTGCCCGCCCACGCGGTCACCCTGTGGTGGGCGCGGGCCCGGCGCGGTGTCGTGGCGCCCTGGCTGCTCGCCTCGGCTGCGGCCGTGGCGGGGGCGCTGCCGCTGATCCTGTTCAGCCGGACGCAGTCCGGGCAGGTCTCCTGGATACCGCCGCTGACCTGGCACATGATGATCGGCCCGGGCGTCCTGCTGGCCGTCGGCGCGCTGGGTGCGTGGGCGGACCGCCTGAGCGGACCGCGCACCGGTCTCCCGGCCCGGTTGACGGCGGCCTCGGTCGGACTGCCGCTGCTGGCGGTGCCCCTGCTGGGGCTGGCCGCCGCCTCCCTGGTCCAGCCGCTGTTCCTGGACCGGTACGTGCTGTTCTCCATGCTGGGTCTGGCCCTGCTGATCGGTGCGGCGCTGGGCGCGGCCGTACGGGCCCTCGCGCCCCGGTACCCGAGGGCGTCGGGCGCGCTCGTGCCGGCCGTGGTCGCGGTTTCGGCGGTGGCCCTGCTGCCCGTGGCCCTGGCCGACAGGTCCCCGGCCAGCCGGGTGGACGACGTACTCGCGGTGGCCGGGGAGGTGTCCGTGCTGAAGCGGGACGGCGACGCGGTGCTCTTCGTCCCGGCGGCCCGGCGGGACACCGCGCTGGTCTCGCCCGGGGCGTTCACCGGCCTGAAGGACATCGCCCTGTCCAGGGGCCCCGCGGAGTCGGGGACCCTGAAGGGCGAGGAGGCCGACCCGGCACGGATCTCGGCGGCCCTGCGGGAGCAGCGGCGGGTCCTCCTGGTGACGGACTCGGGGAAGGCGGCGAAGCCCTCGGGCTCCCCGGCGGACCGGGCGAAGGCGGCCGTCCTGCGGGCGGAGTTCACCGTGGTGGAGGACCGGCAGGTCCGCGGCCGCCGGGTGACGGTGTACGAGCGGCGCGGCTGACGCCGGAGGGCCTATGCGGCCATCCGCCCACCGGCCATCCATCCACCGGCCATCCATCCACCGGCTAACCGTCCACCGGCTTGCGGTCCACCGGGGTGGGGACCTCGAGGGGGCCGCCGCCCCGGCGGCGAGGTCCGGACCACGGTGCGGGAACCGCGTCGATGCGGTAGGCCAGGGCGTAGGCCACCGCCTCGTAGTTGACGCGCCAGCCGCGGAAGTGCGGCCAGGCCTGCTCCGGGTCGCGCGCCATGGTCACCCCGCGCTCGCGCATCCGTACGACCCCCTCGAGGAACTCCTCGTAGGTCAGCTCGATGGGGTCCTCCGGCAGCGGATCGGGGTCGTAGGCGATGCCCTCCTCGTGGGCCAGGTCGCGCAGGCAGTTGAAGCCCGCGTGCAGGGTCACGCGCATCTGGGTCTGCGGGGCCGTGGGGTTGAAGGCCAGGTGGAGCGCGGCGGCGTCCAGGACGGCGAGGAGGCTGATCAGCCAGTTCCGCTCCCAGCTCGGCGAGCGGAAGTGGATCAGCCCGGGGTGGTTGGTGTGGCTCTCGCTGACTTCCGCGGACCAGCGCTCCCAGTCCCGGAACAGGTCGGGCAGGGTGTCCGCCAGGTCGACCTGGGCGTGGCGGGCCAGCAGCTGCGGCCCCCAGGACGGTACGCCGCCGCGGATGCGCAGCAGGCTGACCTCGGCTTCCCGGCGGGCGTAGGCGGCGTAGAGGGTCGGGAGGTAGCCGATCTGGAGGCCGATGACGATGGGGCCGGTGGCCGCGGCGCAGAAGTCCACGGCGGTCAACCGGCCGCGGTCGACGCCGGCGAAGCCGAGGGTGAGGACGGAGGAGCCGGCTTCGCGCAGGGCGACGGTGAGCGGCAGGTCGGAGACTCCGTGTTCCAGGAGCCCGTAGCCGAGGAGGAACAGCAGCAGCCAGATCACCAGCAGGAACAGCATCGCGACCGGTGCGGCCGGGGCCAGGACGCGGTCCTTGAGCTGTTCGGTGGGCATCCGGTCGGCGACGAACTGGTACGGGGCGCGGATCAGGACGCGCACGATCCGCGGCAGCCTCGAGCGCATGGCCCGGGGCGTCACCAGGGCCTGGGTGACCGATACGAAGGTGCCGAGGACCACGAGGAACCCGGCGACGGAGCTGAGTACCCGCACGCTGAGCCCTCCGCCTCGGGGTGACCGGCCTTCCCCCGACTACCTCATATCCCGGCGCCCGCGGCCAACGGGCGGCGCCCATCCGGTCGCCGGGCCGCGCAGCCGCCGCGGGGCGATTCACAGCGGATTCACACGGATTCCCCGGTTCCGGTCACAGGTTCCCCCGGCAGGCTCGGAGCATGATCCAGCGCCTTTCCTCCCGACCGGACCGCCGCCCCCGCGCCCGTGCCCGTGGCCGGCGCGCTTCCAGGGTCCTGCTCGCGCCGGCCGTGATGACGGCCCTGATCGGTGTGGACCTCCCCGACGCGCTCGCCGAGCCGCCGCTCGGAGTCACGAGCACGGCCGCGGCCGATGCGACGTCCGCGCGGGTCGGCGCGCTGTTCGCGGGCGGCCTCCACGGCGGCCACTTCTGCACCGCGTCCGTGGTGCGCAGCGAGGACCGTGATGTGATCGCCACCGCCGCGCACTGTCTGGGCAGCCTGGACACCACCTACTTCGCCCCCGGCTACCGCGACGGCGAAGCCCCGTACGGCCTGTGGAAGCTCACCGGCATGTACGCGGCCCCGAGCTGGACGGACGGCGAGGACCCGGACGCCGACATCGCCTTCGCGACGGTGGCCCCGCTGGACGGACGGCAGCTGGAGGACCTCGTCGGGGGTTTCCCGGTCGCGGCGGAGCAGCCGGCCGATGCCAGGGTGTCCATCGTGGGCTACCCGAGCCGCGAAGAGTCCCCGCTGTACTGCGCCAACGCGACGACCCTGTTCTCCGAGACCCAGCGCCGCATCGAGTGCCCGGACCTCAGCGGCGGCACCAGTGGCAGCCCGTGGCTCGTCGACGGCGCCCTGGCGGGCGTCCTCGGGGGCTACGAGGGCGGCGGGACCGTGCCGGAGGTCTCGTACAGCGCGGTCATGGGCGACCGGGCGGTGGAGCTGTACCGCGAGGCGGCCGACAACGGCTGAGCCCGGCCCGCCGGGGCCCGGGCGGTCAGAGGCCGAGGGCCGCCGCGTCGGCGGCCTCGAACCAGGTCGGCTCGTCGCGCAGGGCCTGGCGGATCCGGTCGACGGCGAAGGACTCCAGCGGCTCCGGCAGCGCGTCCGGGGCGAACCAGGCCACCTCCAGCGACTCGTTGTCGTTGACCCGCGCCTCCCCGCCCGTGGCCCGGCAGCGGAAGGTGATGTCCTGGAACTGGCAGACGTCCCCGTTCGGATAGGTCATCGCCGGGAGCATCTGCACCAGCACCACGCGCTCCGGTACGCACCGCACCGCCGTCTCCTCGTACACCTCGCGCACCGCCGTCTCGGCCGGCTGCTCCCCCGGTTCGGCGATCCCGCCGACCACCGACCAGCGCCCGGTGTCGGCGCGCCGGCCCAGCAGGACCCGCCCCTCGTCGTCGACGACGATGGCGGTCACCCCGGGCAGCAGCAGCAACTGGTGACCGGCGGTGGCGCGCAGGGTGCGGATGAAGTCAGGTGTGGTCATTCCCCAACCCTATGAAGACCGGCCGGACCGGGCGAAACGGCGGGCGAACGACCAGCCGAGTCCGGCCAGGGCCACGGCCAGAACGAGGTACTCGGCGAGCGGGCCGAAGCGGGTGGCCGGGGTCTGCGTGGAGCGCAGCGGGATCTCGGCGACCAGGGCGTCGGCCGTGAACATCTTCGTCTGCTGCACGATCTTGCCGTCGGGGCGGATCACGGCGCTGACCCCGCTGGTGACGGGCACCAGGACCGTCCGGCTGTGCTCCACGGCCCGCACCCGGTCCATGGCGAGCTGCTGGTAGGTCATCTCGGTGCGGCCGAAGGTGGCGTTGTTGCTGGGCACGGCGATGACCTGGGCTCCGGCCTGGACGGTGGAGCGGACGGCGTCGTCGAAGGCGGCCTCGTAGCAGGTGACCATGCCGACCCCGCTGCCCGCCATGTCGAAGACCCCGGGCTCCTTGCCGGGGCCGAAGTCGCGCCGCACCCGGTCCACGTCGGAGCTGAAGAGCCGGACGAAGGAGCGCATCGGGATGCGCTCGCCGAAGGGCTGGATCTTGCGCTTGTCATAGGTCTCGACGGGGCCCTTGACCGGGTCCCACAGGATCATCGTGTTGCGCAGCGGGCCGGTCTCCGGGGCCAGCACGGAGCCGATGGCGACGGGCACCCCGATGGTCTTGACCGCGTTGTCGATGACGGCGTAGGCATCGGGCTCGGCGTACGGGTCGATGTCGGAGGAGTTCTCCGGCCAGACGACGAAGTCCGGTTTCGCCACCTTGCCGAGCTTGATGTCCTGGGCGAGCTGGATCGTGCGGTTGGCGTGGTTGTCCAGGACCTGTCGGCGCTGGGCGTTGAAGTCGAATCCGGCGCGCGGGACGTTGCCCTGGATGACGGCGGCCACCACGGTGCCGTCCTCGGCGGCGTCGGAGACGAGCGGCCGGGCGGCCAGCGCCCCGGCGAGCGGGGCGGCCACGGCAGTGGCGGCGAGCAGCGCGGCGGTGGCCCGCCGGGTGTCGGCGCCGACGCGCAGCACCTCGTACAGCCCGAATCCGCACAGGGCCACGGCGAAGGAGAGCAGCGGGGTGCCGCCGAGCGCGGCGAGCGGCAGGAAGACCCCGTCGGGCTGGCCGAAGGCGAGCTTGCCCCAGGGGAAACCGCCGAAGGGGGCCCGGGCGCGCAGTGCCTCGCCGGCGATCCAGACGGCGGCGCCCCACAGCGGCCAGCCGGGGAGCCGGCTGACGAGGGCGATGCCGAGGGTGGTGAGGCCGATCAGCAGGGATTCGAGGGTGACGAGCGCCAGCCACGGCACCGGGCCGACGCCCTCGCCGGTCCAGACGAGCAGCGGCAGCAGGAAGCCGAGGCCGTGCAGCACGCCGAGGCCGAAACCGGCCCGCGCGCGGCGCCCGTAGAGGCACCAGCCGAGCAGGGCGAGGGCGAGGGGGGCCAGCCACCACAGGGGGCGGGGCGGGAAGCTGAGGTAGAGGAGCACTCCGGAGAGCACGGCGCACGCGGGCCGCGCGAGCCGTCCGGCCCACCGCCGCCGGATGGGCGAACCCGCCACGGCCTCCCGCACCGACCCCTGCCCTTGGTCGTTCCCGGCATCGTTCCCGGCTTCGTTCCCGGCATCGTTCCCGGCCGCGCGGGTCGCACTGGTGCTCATCTGGCGGAGTGTACGTCCCCTCGCTGTGCCGGTGGCGGAGTCAGTGGGCCAGGGCGCGCAGATGGGTGCGGATCACACGGACCGCGTTCTCCGCGTCGTCGACCGTGACGGTGAACAGCTTGCCGTCGCCGAGCCGGAGCTCCAGACCCTCGCCGCGCCGGACGATGACGGCGGTGCCGCGCTCGGGGCGCCAGCGGTAGCCCCAGCCGCCCCACTGCTGGGGGGTGATCCGGGGCAGGTACTCGGCGGCCTCCACCTCCGTGAGGCGGATCCTGCGGCGCGGCAGCCCGATGTGCCCGCAGCGCACCTCGACGGCCTCGGCGTCGACGGTGACGGCGGCGTGCACGAAGGCGAGGGTGCCGAAGAGGATGAGCAGGCCCGCGGCGAGACAGCCGATCACCGCCATGAGCATCGCGACGATGCCGGCGTCCCAGGCGTGGTCGACGGCGATCTCGATCCCGAGCGCCAGAAAGGCCGCACCGGCTCCGGCGAGCAGCCACTGCACACGGTTGGAGGCCCGGCCCGTCCAGAGCGGCCCCGGCGGGTGACCCGTCATGTGTAGCAGCGTACTCACGTTCCGCAGGGCCGCCACCGGCCTCTCGACGCGAATCGCACGCGAGGTTCTGCGGTCACGGCCATGACGGACGACGAGGCAGCAGAGGTGTCAGGGGGCGCCGAGGCCGGCCTCGGCGGGGCGGGCCGACCGGGGCGGGCCAACCGGGGCGGGCTAACCGGGCAGCAGGCCCACGAGCGCGTCGCGCAGGGCCGGGCGGCGGACGGTCATGAAGCGGTGCAGGGTCCGGGAGCCGAATGCCACCCGCTGGGCGCTGCGGCGGCGCTCGCCCTCGTACGCACGCAGTGCGGCGGGCAGGCTGCCCGGGCCGTGGGCGGCGACGGCCCGGGTGAGGGCCTCCGCGTCGAGGAGCGCGGTGCAGGCGCCCTGGCCGAGGTTCGGGGTCATGGCGTGGGCCGCGTCGCCGACGAGCGCGACCGGTCCGGGCCCGGCCGTGCGGATGAACGAGGGCAGCGCCGGGTGGAGGTGGCGCATCCGGTACCGGATCCAGGTCTGTGGGTCGGTGTCGGCGAGCACGCGCGGGATGGGGTCGTGCCAGTCGGCGAAAGCGCCCCGTAGTTCCTCGGCCGTGGTGGCCTCGGGAACGGTGGCGTACCAGTTGGTGCGACCGGGTTCGACCGGGGTCATCCCGAAGAAGCGGCCCCGGCCCCAGGTCTCGCCGTAGACACCGGTCTCGAAACCGGCGGTGCCGATCCAGGCCGTGGAGCCGAGCTCGCGCGGCCGGCTCCCGCCCTCGAAGCGAGCGGCGCGGACCGCGCTGTTGATCCCGTCGGCGCCGACGAGGAGGTCGGCGCCCCGAGCGGCCGAAGCCTCGTAAGCCCGGCCGTACGCGACCTCCGTGCCGCCGAGCCGTGCGAGCTCGGCGAGGAGCGCGTCCATCAAGTAGGGCCGTGAGATGAGGAGTTCGGGGCGGCCCGCCTTGCGTTCGATCCGCTCCAGCGGGAGGGCGGCCAGCACCCGGCCGTCGGGGCGCCGGATCAGCCCGTCGCGGTACGGGACCGCTCGCTCGCGGAGCGCTCCGCCGAGGCCGAGCCGGTCCAGGGCAGCCTGGGCCGTGGGGTGGACGCCGAAGGCGGTTCCGTACCGCTCCGGCTCGGCCCGGCGCTCCAGAACGGCCACCGCCCATCCGGCCCGTCGCAGGCCGATGGCGGTGGCGAGACCCCCGACCCCGGCGCCGACGACCACCGCGGAGCCCCTCTCCGCACCCTTGGCCCCCGCGCTCACGCCCATGGCACACCCCTCGTTCGAGTCGCCCCTACTCAACCACCACAGCTGTGGTGCCACAACTGTGGTACCACGGGCGTGGTTAAGCTGGCAAGGTGAACCAGGACCGAAGGGACCGGCTGCGCGACGCGGCCATCGAGGTGCTCGCACAGGCGGGCGGGCGGGGCTTGACGCACCGGGCCGTCGACGCGGCGGCCGACGTGCCGCTCGGCACCTCCAAGAACTACT
This sequence comes from Streptomyces sp. NPDC058289, assembly GCF_042880975.1. NCBI lineage: Bacteria > Bacillati > Actinomycetota > Actinomycetes > Kitasatosporales > Streptomycetaceae > Streptomyces > Streptomyces sp. NPDC058289. The sequence continues at coordinate 151,673 of NZ_JBHVYI010000003.1, read as the reverse complement.
TCCCGACCCGCGACGCACTGCTGCGCGCGGTCGCCGAGCGCTGCCTGGAGCAGTACAGGGCACTCGCCGCCCGCCTCGCCGGGGCCGGCCCCGGGCCCGGCGACCGGGCCGGACTCGCCGCGCTGCTCGCCGGACTGCTCCGCGATACGGCCGGAGCCGGCCGGCCGCGCGTCGTGGCGTACCTGGAGCTCCAGGTGGAGGCGACCCGGCGACCGTGGCTGGCCGCGCTGCTGGACCCGATCGCGGCGGCGGACTTCGCGGCGTTCGGGCACCTGCTGGCCTCCGCCGGTCTGCCGGCCGGTCCGGAGCAGGCCCGCGCCCTCACGCTCGCTCTGCACGGAGCCGTCCTCCACCTCCTGACGGGCGCCCCGGCCACCCTGGCCGCGGCCGGGCTGGACGACCTGGACGCCTTCGCCCGCGGCGTGCTGGACCGCGGGCAACCCGGACCGAAGGAGGAGAGCCCGTAACCGACCGGATCGACCGTGCCGTCGGCGCCGTGCTCGGCTCGGCGGCCGGGGATGCGCTCGGCGCTCCCTACGAGTTCGGGCCCGCGGGGCAGTTGGGTGCCCGCGGCGAGGAGATGCGCGGCGGCGGTGGCTGGGATCCGGGCGAGGCCACCGACGACACGCAGATGGCGGTGCTGGTCGGCGAATCCCTGCTGGAGTGCGGCGGGCTGGAACTCCCCGACGTCTTCGACCGGTTCCGGCGCTGGGCGGCCGGGGACCCCAAGGACATCGGGCTGCAGACCGAGATCGTGCTGACCGGCGGCGACCCGTGGGACCTGGCCGCCGCGCTGCACTTCCAGATCAACGCGCGGGCTGCGGGCAACGGTTCCCTGATGCGCGCCTCGACCTCGGCGGTGTACTTCGCTCCCTCCGGGCGGGACGCGACCATGGACGCCGCCCGGCGGATCGCCGCGCTCACCCACGGGGACCGGGCCGCCTGGGAAGGGACGGCCGTCCTGCACGAGCTCGTACGCGTGGCCCTGCACGGCGGTGACCCGCTCGGCGCCCTGCCCGCGACGCTGGAGCAGGTGCACCCGGACCACCGCGAGCGGTACGCGCGGGTCCTGGCCCCGGACTGGCATCCGGACCTGGCCACCGAGTTCAACGGAGCGGTGTGGCCCTGCCTGGGCTCGGCGGTGTGGGCGCTGCGCACCACGACGGGCTTCGCGGAGGCCGTACGGACCGCCGTGGACCTGGGCGGCGACACCGACACGGTGGCGGCGGTGACCGGCACCCTGGCCGGGGCACGGTACGGCGCGGCGGCGGTCCCGGAGTCCTGGACCGCCCCGTTGCACGTACCCGTACCGGGCTACGGGGACCACGTACTGGATGCCGCCGGGCTACGGGAACTGGCCCGGCGCCTCGCGACGGCCGGGGCGGCCTACGCCGCCCGGGAGGCGTAGGCCCCGGGCGGCAGAGCGGAACCGTCAGGCTCCCGTGGTGGAGCCCGGGCGGATGATCATCAGGACGGTCACGGTGGCCCACAGCAGGTTGAAGACCCCGGTGAGCATCGCGAGGCGAGCGGCGGACCGGGCGGCGTGACCGGAACCGGGACCGGGACCTGGACCTGGAACGGGACCGGGTCCCCGCTCCGGCTCCGGCTCCTGCTCCTGCTCCTGCTCCTGCTCCTGCAGGGCGATGAGGGCGGCGTCCTGGCCCGGGAGGATCAGCAGGGCGAGGACGGCGGCCGCGGCGGTGGTCAGCACGATCGAGACGATCAGCCACCCGCTGCCGAGGACTCCCAGACTGTCGGCCGTGACGAACCCGAGGACGGGAACCGCGGTGCCGACGGCCGCGTAGACACGGCACACGCGGTGCAGCATCCGCAGGTTCGCGAGAGCGTCGCGGTCGCCCGGGGCGCCGGCAGCCGATGCGCCGTGGGCGCGGCGCAGCGCCGCGGGGAACATGCTCGCGGCGACGGCGACCGGCCCGATGGCCAGCACGGCGGCCAGGACGTGGAGGGAGAGGAAGAGCTTCGTCACGGGCGCGGCTCCGCGTCCGTCCGGACGCCGGTGGCGCGGCGCCGGCCGGTGACCTTGGACGCAGGGAGGCGGCCTGCCTTGGAGGTTCCGGCCAGGACGTCGCCGGTCACCGTCACGGCGAAGGCCAGGTTCAGGCGCATCGGCTTGGTGACGGCCTGCTTCCAGGTGAGGCGGTCACCGTCGACGTCGAGAGCGAGGGTGAGGTCGTCCAGGGGGACCTCTTCTCCCGCCCCTCGGGCGATCCCGGTCAGGACGCCGTCCTGGCGCAAGAGCTCGACTACGGCGTTGATCCGGCCGATGGGCGTGGAGACGGTCAGGTCCCAGGTTCCTTCAACGGACATGCTGTGGTTCTTCCTAGAGGTGCGGGGCGAGCGGGGGGACACGTACCGGGTGCGGGGCGAACGGGGGACACGTACCGGGTGCGGGGCGGGGGTGCGCCGGTCAGAAGCCGACGGGGGCCGGGCCCCGCTCGCGCCAGACGGTGCCGCGGCGTTCGTGGGCGAACAGTTCCTCCACGGCCTGCGCGATCCTCGGGCCCACCTCCCGCTCCAGCAGGTACAGGCCCAGGTCGAGCCCGGAGGTGACACCGGCGCCGGTGACGAGGTCCCCGTCGTCGACGAGGCGGGCGCGCACGGCGCGGACGCCGGTGGCGTCGAGCATGTCCAGGCCCAGATGGTGGGTGGTGGCGTGGCGGCCCTCCAGCAGGCCGGCCATGGCCAGGACGAGCGAGCCGCCGCACACCGCGGCGACCGTCATCCGCGGGTCGGCCATCGCCGCCTCGAGCAGCGCGGGCAGTTCGGTGGCCAGGGTGCGCCCGATCAGGACGGGGATGAACTCGTCCTGCCGCCACTGCCCCTCGCCCGCGTCGAGGTCCGGGACCTCGCCGGGTTCTCCGACACGGCCCGAGGCGCCGGGAACCAGGACCAGGCCCGCACGGCCGGGGTCCAGGGCGCCCGTGGCACGCAGCACCAGGCCCCCGGTGCCGCTGACCACCTCGCGCGGCCCTTCGGCGGAGACCAGCTCCACGCTCACCGCGCCGCCGGATGCGGTGCCCCCGGCGTAGAGGACCTCGTAGGGGGCGATGACGTCGAGTGGATCGAAGCCGTCGAACAGGACGATCTGGGCGTGCATGAAGGGTTCCTCCACGTGCGGCGGCCCGGTCCGTGCCGGTCCGGGCTCGCCCTTGACGCTATGGGCCCTGCGCCCCTTGCCCCAGTGGCATTAATGACAGCTTTCAACGGGATAACGTCATAGCCCCTTCACCAGCTCACCGGCTCCTCTGACCTGTATGAAGATGCGGTCCGAGGATCGCCAGACCCATCCAGCCAGGCCCTGCGACCGGGTATGTTCTGGCCATGCACACTGTCGCCGTCCTCGCCCTGGACCGGGTGATCCCCTTCGATCTGGCCACCCCGATCGAGGTCTTCACCCGTACCCGCCTGCCGGACGGCCGCGCGGGCTACCAGATCCGGGTGTGCGCGGAGCAGCCGGAGGTCGACGCGGGTTCCTTCAGCCTGCGCGCACCGTGGGGGCTGGAGGGACTCCAGGGCGCGGACACGATCATCGTGCCCGGTACCGACGTACCCACGGCCCCGCTCTCCCCCGCCGTCCGTGCCGCGCTGCTGACGGCGGCCGAACAGGGCACGCGCATCGCCTCCATCTGCTCGGGGACGTTCCCGCTGGCCGCCACCGGGCTCCTGAACGGCCTGCGGGCGACGACCCATTGGATGGCGGCCGATCTCCTCGCGGCCACCTACCCGGACGTCGAGGTCGACCCGGACGTCTTGTACGTCGACAATGGCCGGATCCTCACCTCGGCCGGCGCCGCCGCGGGCCTGGACCTGTGCCTGCACATGATCCGCAAGGACTACGGCTCGGCGGTCGCCGCCGACGCGGCCCGGCTGTCCGTCATGCCCCTGGAGCGGGAGGGCGGGCAGGCGCAGTTCATCGTGCACGACCACGTGCCCACCCCGCGGGGTTCCGTGCTGGAACCGCTGCTCTCCTGGCTGCAGGCGAACCTGGCCTCCGACCTCACGCTCGCCGACATCGCCGCCCGCGCCGGCACCAGCACGCGGACGCTGATCCGTCACTTCCGCGAACAGACCGGTACCACCCCGCTCCAGTGGCTCCACCGCGCCCGCATCCGCCGGGCGCAGCACCTCCTGGAGACCACGCAGCACTCCGTCGAACGCATCGGCACCCAGGTCGGCTTCGGTTCGCCCACCGCCTTCCGCGACCGCTTCAAGCGCACCACCGGGGTCAGCCCCCACGCCTACCGCCGCGCGTTCAGCTGACCGCGCACTCGGGGGTCAGCCCGAGACGGATCCCCCGGCCACTTGGCCCACGCCGGCGCTCCGCCCGGTCAGCAGACGGCCCTCGGCGTACTCGAGGGCGGCCTCGGGGAGCGTTCCGGGGCGGCCGCTGAGCAGGACGGTCAGGCTGCCGGTGTACGGCAGGCCGGGCTCCGGGCGGGCGCCGAGCCGGCGCAGGGCCTGGACGGCGACGGGCTCGGCGGAGCCGTGGAAGACGTACGCGCCGCCGCCGGTGCGCCGGTCGAGCGCGGCCCGGATGGGGGCCTCGACCAGCTCGTAGTGGGTGCAGCCGAGCACCACGTCGGTGACGTCGGCCGGGGTCAGCGCGGCGGCCGCGGCGACGGTCCGTACGACGGCGGCCTCGTCGCCGGCCTCGACGGCGTCGGCCAGCCCCGGGCAGGGCACCTCGGTGACGCGCGCCCCGTCGGCGAAGTCGCGGATCAAGCCGCGCTGGTAGGGGCTGCCGGTGGTGGCGGGGGTGGCCCAGATGGCCACGCGCCCTCCGGCGGCCGCGGCGGGCTTGATCGCCGGTACGGTCCCGATGACCGGGATCGACGGCTCCAGCTCGGCGCGCAGCGCGGGCAGGGCGTGTACGGAAGCGGTGTTGCAGGCGACGATCAGCGCGTCCGGCCGGTGCGCGGCGGCGGCCCGCGCGACGGCTAGGGCCCGCCCGGTGAGGTCCTCCGGAGTCCTGGGACCCCAGGGCATCCCGTCGGGGTCGCTGGACAGCACCAGCTCCGCGTCCGGCCGAAGCCGCCGCAGCGCGGCGGCCGCCGCGAGGAGGCCGATACCGGAGTCCATGAGGGCGATCTTCACTTGGTCACCTTAATCGATCCCCCCACCCCACCCGGGGCAACGGGCCCGCCACTCCGTCCGGGCCGCCACTGCACCACACCACACCGACCGCGAAGGAACACCGGCCCCGACCGACCCCGGACCCTACGAGGAGGCGGCCCCGGACGGCCGCGCTTCCGCCCAGGGCCTGCCGGTGCAGCTGCACCCGTGCCCCCGTCCCGACCCGGACCGCCGAACCCCGGTGTCCCGGCACCCTCCGCGGTGCCGCTCCCGGCAGACTGCCGGGATGGGTTACCTCCTCGTCGCCGCGTGTGCCTCGCTCGCCGTCTGGTTCTGGCTCACCCTCGGCCAAGGCATGTTCTGGCGGACCGATACGCGCCTGCCTCCCCGGCACGCCCCCGCCCGCTGGCCGTCCGTCGCGATCGTGGTCCCGGCCAGGGACGAGGCCGAGGTGCTGCCGCACAGCCTGCCCTCGCTCCTCGTGCAGGACTATCCCGGCGAGGCCGAGGTCGTCCTGGTCGACGACGGCAGTACGGACGGCACGGCCGACCTCGCCCGGCGGCTCGCCGACGCCCACCCCGGCGGGCTGCCCCTGACGGTCCTCTCCCCCGGTGAACCCGGCGCCGGCTGGACCGGCAAGCTCTGGGCACTGCGACACGGCATCACCCACGCCCGCTCGGGCGCGGGCCCCGTCCCCGACTACCTCCTCCTCACCGACGCCGACATCGCCCACGCACCCGACAGCCTGCGCGAGCTGGTCTGCGCCGCGACGGCGGCCGACCTCGACCTGGTCTCCCAGATGGCCCGGCTGCGCGCCGTCAGCGTCTGGGAGCGGCTGATCGTTCCTGCCTTCGTGTACTTCTTCGCCCAGCTCTACCCCTTCCGCTGGATCAACCGCCCCGCCGCCCGCACCGCGGCCGCCGCCGGCGGGTGCGTCCTGCTGCGCACCGAGGCGGCCGTGCGGGCCGGGGTCCCGGAGTCGATCCGGCAGGCCGTCATCGACGACGTCTCGCTCGCCCGGGCGGTCCAGCGCAGCGGCGGGCGGATCTGGCTCGGCCTTGCGGAGCGGGTGGACAGCGTGCGCCCGTACAGCTCCCTCGCGGACCTGTGGCGGATGGTCTCCCGCAGCGCCTACGCGCAACTGCGCCACCACCCCGCGCTCCTGGCCGGGACGGTGGCCGGGCTGGTCCTGGTCTACCTCGTGCCGCCGGCCGCACTCCTCGCGGGCCTCGCCGCCGGCCGGCCCGCCGTCGCCTGGGCCGGCGGCCTGGCCTGGCTGCTGATGGCCGGCACGTACCTGCCGATGCTGCGCTACTACCGCCAGCCGGCGGCCCTCGCACCGCTGCTCCCGCTCACCGCGCTGCTCTACCTCCTGATGACCGTCGACTCGGCCGTGCAGCACTACCGCGGACGCGGAGCGGCATGGAAGGGCCGTACCTATGCCCGCCCCAGCGACGCCTGAAACCGGACTCCATCCTTCGACTTCACGTCGTCCGAGGTCACGGGGTTGTGACGTCCCGTCAGCACGAGGCCGGCGGCATATTCGTGCACCACCCAACCGGTGAGTACGAGTAGGAGCAAGACGGGGCGGAAGTGGCCAAATCGTGCACGTGAACGCGAAGTGAAAGCTGTGGCCCTGACCTGCGAATATGCAGGTCAGGGCGGTGTTGACGGCACCTCGCTATGGACCCGGTGAAGTCGTGGGCTTAACTTAGGTCCATGACCTCCCCCCGCTCCACTTATGGCGGCGGTTACTACTCCGCGCCCTCCTTCCCGGACACCCCTATCTACGACTCCCTCGTCGCCGAACGCGGCACCCCGCAGATCGCCCCGATCCGCGTCCCCGCCGCCTACGACTCGCCGAGTTCCGGCTACTCGAGCGGTGGGTACCTCCCGGCCCTCGCGTCCGCGCTCCCCGCCCTGCCGGCCGCGCTGCCGCCCGCCCGCCCGCAACAACAACAGGCACCGGCGTACGGGTACCCGTACCAGCAGCAGGCCGCGCCCCAGCAGATGCCGCACATGCAGCAGATGCAGCAGATGGCCCCGATGCCGCAGCCCATGTCGATGCCGATGCCGCTCCAGCAGGCGCCGGTGCCGTACGTCCCGCAGCAGCCGCAGCCGTTCGCGGCCCGCACGGGTTACGTTCCGCAGCCCCAGCCGCAGCAGCCCCGCCCGGTCGCCACGGGCACCGGGTACGAGGCGATGCGCCCGGCCGCGCCGCGTCCGATGCAGGCACCGCCCGCACCCGTCCCGGCCGCCTCGTTCGAGGACCCGTACGGGCGTCCGTACCAGCCGCAGGGACGCGGTTACTGACCGCCTCAGCCGGCCGGCCCTCTCCGACGAGGTCGCCGCGGAGTCCGTGAGGACGGCTGGCAGTATTTCCCCATGGTGAAACTGCGTGTTCAGGCGCTCCACGTCCATCCCGTCAAATCGGTGGCGGGGACGACACCCGACGAGGTGGCCGTGGAGCCCTGGGGTCTGTCCGGCGACCGCAGGTGGGCGGTGGTGGACGAGGAGGGCACGGTCATCACCCAACGCCAGCAGCCGAGGCTGGCCTTGGCACGAGCCCGTCCGCTGGGGGGCGGCGGGTTCGAGGTTTCGGCGCCGGGCATGGCGGATCTGACGGTGGAGGTCCCGGGGCGGGGTCCGCTGGAGCCGGTGATGCTCTTCGGCAAGAAGATCGAGACCGTGGAGGCGGCGCAAGCCGCCGCCGACTGGTTCACCGCGTACCTGGGCGTACCGGCACACCTGGTGCACCTGGACGACCCGGCCGTGCGCCGGCCGGTCGATCCCCAGTACGCGCTGCCCGGCGAGACCGTGAGCCTGGCCGACGGTTATCCGCTGCTGATCACCACTCTCGCCTCGCTGGACGCGCTCAACGCGCTGATCGCCACGGGAAGCCATCCGAATGAGGGCCCCCTCCCGATGAACCGGTTCCGCCCGAACGTGGTGGTGTCCGGAGCGGAGGCGTGGGCCGAGGACGGCTGGGAGCGCGTCGCGATCGGCGACGCCGTCTTCCGCGGGGCGCGCGAGTGCGGTCGCTGTGTCGTGACGACCACCGACCAGACGACGGCGATCCGGGGCAAGGAGCCGCTCCAGACCCTGGCCAGGCACCGGCGGATCGGGAAGTCGCTGGCCTTCGGACGGCTGCTGGTGCCGGTGCGGCTGGGGACGCTGCGGGTCGGCGACGAGGTGCGCGTCCTGGCGTGAGGGCGCCCGCAGCCGGACGAGCCACCAGGGACCGGCGAACCACCAGGAGGAGCTGAGCCGCCAGGCTGAGCTGCCGGCCCGAGCCGCCAGAGGGCCGGTGAGACCACCCGGAATGACACCTTCGAGCGGCTCTCGCGTCACCCTGGAACCAACCGCCACCGCCTGCCCGTTGGAACATGCGGGACGTGAGCACCGGATCGGGTGACACACGTCTCGCGCGTCCCGGAATGCGGGTGGCCGGGGCATGCGGGAGGCTGGGACGGCAGGCAGGCGCAGACTGGCACAAGTAGGGGGAGCCGGACCGTGCGGACAGCAATGGGAGTGTGGCGTTGGCGGCGCAATCCGCTGCGCCGCCAGACGGATCTATTCGAGGCCTGGGTGGCCTTCGCGGCGCTGCTGTGCGTCCTGTTGGTGGCTCCGGCCATCGGCTGGGCCGCCGGATTGCGGGTGGACGGCACGCTGCAGCGGGCCGCGCGCGAACAGCGCGAGGAGCGCCATCTCGTACCGGCGGTGGTGGTCCGGCCGACACCGGATCCGCTCCTCGGTGCGGCCACCGATCCGGCGGCGCAGCGCCAGACCCCGCAGCGTACGCAGATCGTCGCGTCGTGGACGGCGCCCGACGGCAGCAACCACCAGGGGACGGTGCCGGCCGCGGAGGAACCGCCGCATCCCGGCGACCGTTTCCGGATATGGACCGATGCGCACGGCCGGCTCGTCGGACAGCCCCTCGACCCCTCCTCCGCCAGTTTCCACGCGGGCATGGCGGGGCTCGCGGCGGCCCTGGGCATCGCCGCGCTCGTCGAGACGCTTCGCCGTCTGGTCGTACGAAGGCTCATGCATCGGCGGTACATCCGGCTGGACCGCGCGTGGGCCGCGGCGGGGCCGGACTGGGGCCGGGCGGATGCGGGCAGCTGACCTGGCAACTCACCGGCCCCGCGCGCGCTACGGTGGAGCGCCGGAGCCGCAGCTCCGACCAGCAGGCGGACATACGGAACACGAGGGTGGGGGCACGACAGCACCATGGCTCAGGGCACGGTCCAGGTGACGCACGGCGGTTCCTCGCGGTGGCGTCGCCGCTCCGGTGATTATCCGACGCTGACCGCCGCGCTGGCCGTGGCGGGCGACGGCGACGTCCTGTCCATCGCGCCGGGCACCTACCGGGAGAATCTGGTGCTGCACCACGCGGTGACCCTGCGCGGCCCGGAGGGCTCGCTGGGTTCGGTGCGGATCGCACCGCTCGACGGGGTCGCGCTGACCGTCCGCGCCTCGGCCGTCATCCAGGACCTCCACCTGGAGGGCCAGGACCCCACGGCGCCCGCGCTCCTCGTCGAGGACGGCTCCCCCGAGCTCACCGATCTGCGGGTGAGCACCCGGTCGGCGGCCGGCATCGAGGTCCGCGGGAGCGGTGCGCGGCCGCTGGTCCGGCGCTGCACGGTGGAGAATCCCGCCGGGATCGGGATCGCCGTACTGGACGGCGGCGGCGGGGTGTTCGCCGACTGCGAGGTGGTGGCCGCCGGCCAGGCCGGGGTCTCCGTGCGCGGCGGTGGCCGCCCCCGGCTGGAGCGCTGCCGGATCCACCACGCCACGGGCGCCGGCATCGCCGTGACCGGGGACGGCTCGGGCCTGGAGGCGCTGGGCTGCGAGGTCTACGAGATCAAGGGCGCCGGCGTGCAGATCGCCGCCCGGGCCACGGCCGTGCTCACCGACTGCGCGGTCCACCGCACCTCGGCCGACGGGGTCACCCTCGACACGGACGCCGTGCTCACGCTCGCCGGCTGCGACATCCACGACATCCCGGAGAACGCGGTGGACCTGCGCTCTCGCTCGGTGCTCACGCTCAGCCGCACCAGCGTCCGCCGTTTCGGCCGCAACGGCCTGTCGGTGTGGGACCCGGGCACCCGCGTCGTCGCCGACTCCTGCGAGATCCACGACAGCACCGGCGACTATCCCGCCGTCTGGATCAGCGACGGAGCCGGGGTCTCGCTGGACTCCTGCCGGGTGCACGACGTACCGGACGCGCTGTTCGTCCTGGACCGGGGTTCGCGCGTGGACGTCGTGGACAGCGACATCTCCCAAGTGCGCAACACTGCCGTCTCGGTGAGCGACGGAGCGACGGCCCAGCTGGACGACTGCCGGATCCGGGAGGCGGCGACGGGGGCCTGGTTCCGCGACCACGGCAGCGGCGGCACCCTCGCCAACTGCACCATCGACTCCGTCCAGACCGGCGTGATCGTCACCAAGGGCGCGGATCCCACGCTGGAGCGGTGCACGGTCGCCTCCCCCGCCGAAGCCGGCTTCTACGTGTCCGCCGGAGGGCGCGGCACCTTCACGGCGTGCCGGGTCACGGGCAGCGCGGGCTTCGGTTTCCACGTCATCGACGGCTGCCGCACCTCCCTGCACCGCTGCCACACCGAGCGCTGCGCGCGCGGGGGCTACGAGTTCGCGGAGGACGGTCCGGTCGCCGAGGACTGCACGAGCGACGAGTCCGGACCCCGCCTCGCCGCCCGGTCCGCCTCCGGCGCGGGCGCCGGGTCGGGTGCGGGCGTGGCGGCGGCCGGGGAGCGTACGGGAATCCGTACGGTGTCCGCGGCGCCGGGCCCCGTGGCGGTGGGCACGGCCGAGCGGGTGCCGGCCCAGCGGCCGGCCGACGAGACCGACTCCGGCTCGACCGGGCAGCCCGCGGCCCGTGGCTCGGTCGAGGTGCTGGGACACCTCGACGCGCTCGTGGGACTGGACAGCGTCAAGCGCGAGGTCCGCGCGCTCACCGACATGATCGAGGTGGGCCGGCGCCGGCAGCTGGCGGGGCTCAAGGCCGCTTCGGTCCGCCGCCACCTGGTCTTCACCGGCTCCCCCGGTACCGGCAAGACCACCGTGGCCCGGTTGTACGGGGAGATCCTGGCCTCCCTCGGGGTGCTGGAGCGCGGCCACCTCGTGGAGGTGTCCCGGGTCGACCTGGTCGGCGAGCACATCGGGTCCACCGCGATCCGCACGCAGGAGGCCTTCGACCGGGCGCGCGGCGGGGTGCTGTTCATCGACGAGGCGTACGCGCTGGCGCCCGAGGATTCGGGCCGCGACTTCGGGCGCGAGGCGATCGACACGCTGGTGAAGCTGATGGAGGACCACCGGGAGGCGGTGGTGGTGATCGTCGCCGGGTACACGGCGGAGATGGACCGCTTCCTCACCGTGAACCCGGGGGTGGCCTCCCGCTTCTCCCGGACCATCACCTTCGGGGACTACGGGCCCGGGGAGCTGCTGCGGATCGTGGAGCAGCAGGCCGAGGAGCACGAGTACCTGCTCGGCGAGAAGACCTCCGACGCGCTGCTGACGTACTTCACCGACCTGCCCAAGGGGCCCGCCTTCGGCAACGGCCGCACCGCCCGCCAGACCTTCGAGTCGATGGTCGAGCGGCACGCGGGGCGGGTCGCGCAGCTGTCGGAACCGAGCAAGGACGACCTCACCCTGCTGTACCCGGCGGACCTCCCGGACCTCTGACCGCGGGGACCCCGCATCTGGACCCGGAAGCCCTTACAGGTCCCGGCGCATGCACACCCGGGGCCAGCGGTCGAGCCCGTGCACGGCCTCACGGTCGCGGATGTCGCGCAGGCCGGGCCCGAGGCCGCCCTCGTCCAGGGTCCGGAATCCGCACCGGGCGTAGTACGGGGCGTTCCACGGCACGTCGGTGAAGGTCGTGAGGGTCAGTGCGGCGGCGCCTTCCGCGCGGGCCCGCTCCCCGAGGTGTTCCAGCAGGGACCGTCCGATGCGGCGGTGAGCGCAGCGCGGATGCACTGACACCTGTTCGATGTGGAGGTTCCCGTCGACCCGGTCGGCGAGGAGATGGCCGACCGGGGTGCCCGTCCCGGCGCCTTCGGCCGCGACCCAGGCCAGGCCGGCCCGCCGGTAGCCGAGGAGATCCTCCAGCGGAAGCGGCTCGTCGTCGGCGATCTCCGGCATGCCGATGGTCCGGAAGCATTCACCGGAGGCCCGCTCGATGTCCTGCAGGAGGGACAGCTCGTCGATGTGTGCTGCTCTGATAAGCATGTGCGGCATTGTCCCGGCCGGGACCCGGTCGGCGAAACGGGTTCGCCACCGCGCCGGCCAACTCGTGCCGGTAACCCCGACCCGTGCCGCCCAACCCCAACCCCGTGCCTGCCGACGCCTGCCTGCCGACCCCGCGGCGGACAACTGACGGACCGACAGCTAAGGTGACAGCCCGCCGGATGCCACCGTCCGTCCGCCGAACCGAGGGAGTGCCGCCATGGCCCGCCGACTCCGCCCCGTAGGACTGGACTTCATCGAGGTCGCCCCCACCCGCCTGGTCTTCGCCGGCCGGACCACGGCGGCCCCCGAGGAGGTGTACCGGGCACTGGCCGAGGAGGTCGAGGGCTGGCCGAGCTGGTTCCGGGCCGTCACCCTGGCCCGGCCCACGCACGGCGGCGCCGGGCGCGAGGTCAAACTGGCCGGCGGGGTCCGGTTCCAGGAGACGATCATGGCCGCGGATCCCGAGCGGCGCTACGCGTACCGGGTCGACGAGACCAACGCCCCCGGCATACGGGCCCTGCTGGAGGAGTGGCGTCTCACCCCCTCCGGCTCCGGCACCCACGTCCAGTGGACCTTCGCCGCGGACGGCCCGTCCGCCGTGCGCTTCGCCCTCACCGCAGCCCGACCGGGACTCGGCCACTCGTTCCGCTCGGCGGTCCGCACACTGGACCTGCGACTGGCGCGGCGGCGCACCGGTACGGATCAGTAGGAGCCCTCGGGGTGGCGGGCGATGACCAGCTCGACCGCGGGATGCGTTTCGGCCAGGTCCCCGTACCCTCCCGCCGTCCACACGCGCACACGAAACTCCTGCAGCGTCAGGGCCGCGGACTCGCCCTCGAAGTGCACCCTGGCGCAACGCCCGCAGTACCAGCCCCGGATCCAGAGCTGCTCGGCGGCGGCAAGGCCCGCCCCTGTCCGCCGGCGGTACTCCCGTCCGTCCCTGGAGGCCCTGACGAAGAGGACTACCGCGGCCAGCAGCGCGACCGCCGAGATCACGCCGAGGAAGTAGAGCCCGGCCTCCGGGCCGGAAGCCTCCGGCCCGTCCCACCCCGCGTACGGATACTCGGGCCGGGCCTCCCCCGCGCTCCCGTCGAACCAGTGCCCGGCCAGCGCGCCGACCCAGAAGGTGCCGATCGACACCATGAGGAGGAACACGCCCAGGCAGCTGCGTCCCTGGATCCGCGGTGTGGGCGGGGTCGGCGCCAGTGCCCGGGCCAGGCGCGAGACGGTTTCCCTGGTGATGGCCCGCCGCTGGACCCCGGCGCCGCTCTCCTCGCTGACGTGCCGGTGCCCGTCCAGGAACACCGCCTGGACCGCCCGGACTTCGTCGGCCCGGCCGCAGTTGGGACACCCGGGGAGCGAGCCCGCTCCCCCGCCCGCGCCGGCCGCCGGGGAGGGCGAAGGCGGCGGCGACGGGATCTGGTCCCGCGTCCGCCCGTCCCGCTCCGGCCTGTTGTACTCGATGTCCGCCATGGTTCCCCCCGAGGCCGCGCCGTGATCGAAGTCCGGACAGCGTAAGCAGTCGATGCCGCCGCGCCTACGGGGTCATCGCCACGGGCCCGTCACGGTTCCACGGTTCAGACCGCGGGATGCCGCACGGCCAGGTCCCCGTAGCCGCCCGCCGACCAGACCCGGGTCCGGAACTCCTGGAGGGTCAGGGCCCGTTCGCCCGCGAAGTGCACCGTTCCGCAGCGGCCGCAGTACCAGCCGTCCGCCCAGACGCGGTCGGCGGCCACCCGGCCCGGTTCGGTCCGGCGGCGCCAGGCCCGTACGGCCCGGCCCGACAGGGCGATGAGGAGGATGCCCACGAGCAGCAGGACCGCACCGATCCAGACCAGATAGGTCGCGGGCTGCCCGACCTCGAAGGGGCCGCCGCCGTCGGTCCCGTAGAGCCGTGGGGTCTCGCCGGCCTCGAACCACTTCCCCGCGATCGCACCCCAGACGAAGGCGCCGACCGCGGCGAGGAGGGACAGCACCCCGAGGCAGCCCGCGGTGCCGTTGTCCGGCTCTTCGGGGGCGACGGCGAGGGCCTTGGCCAGCGCCGAGTTCTCCTCGCGGAGCGTGACGCTGTCGTCCTCGCCGCCCCCGCGCTCCACCCGCATCTTGGCCTTGGACCGCACGTACGCGGCGGACACGCCGAGCACCTGGTCCTCCCGGCCGCACCGGGGACAGGCCAACGAGCCCTCGCCGCCCCCGCCTTGGCCGCCCCCGCCGTGGCCGCGTACGCCCTTACCGTCGCCGTCCGTGAACTCCGCCATGGCTCCCCACCCAGACCCCGTCCAAAGTCAGCACAGCGTAGCCAGCGGACCCGGCACCGGCCAGGGAAAACGTTTCACCCGACGGGCTCGCTCCACACGCCGGTCTCCAGCATGGTGTCGAGGGTCCGCGCGTACGGGGTGATGTCGAGCCCCTGCTCCGCCAGCCACGCGTCGGAGTAGTACTTGTCGAGGTAGCGCTCGCCCCCGTCGCAGAGCAGGGTCACGACACTGCCCGTACGGCCCTCCGCCACCATCTCCGAGATGATCTTCAGCGCGCTCCACACTCCGGTACCGGTGGAACCGCCCGCCTTGCGGCCGATCACCCGCTCCAGCGCACGGCACGCGGCGACGCTCGCGGCGTCCGGGACCCGCATCATCCGGTCGATGGCACCGGGGACGAAGCTCGGCTCCATCCGGGGCCGGCCGATGCCCTCGATGCGCGAGCCGCAATCGCTCGTCGCGTGCGGGTCGTTCCGGGTCCAGCCGTCGAAGAAGCAGGAGTTCTCCGGGTCCGGGACGCAGATGCGGGTGTCGTGCTGCATGTAGTGCACGTAGCGGGCGATCGTCGCGGAGGTGCCGCCGGTGCCGGCCGTGGCCACGATCCAGGCGGGCTCCGGGTAACGCTCCAACCGCAGCTGCTGGTACATCGATTCGGCGATGTTGTTGTTGCCGCGCCAGTCCGTCGCCCGCTCCGCGTACGTGAACTGGTCCATGTAGTGGCCGCCGGTGCGGGCGGCGAGCTCGGCCGACTCCTCGTACATCTTCATCGAGTCGTCGACGAAGTGACATTCGCCGCCGTGGAACTCGATGAGCCGGCACTTCTCGGGGCTCGTCGTCCGCGGCATGACGGCGATGAACGGGACGCCGATCAGCTTGGCGAAGTACGCCTCCGAGACGGCGGTGGAACCGGACGAGGCCTCGATGACGGGGCGGCCGGGTCGGATCCAGCCGTTGCAGAGGGCGTAGAGGAACAGGGAGCGGGCGAGGCGGTGCTTGAGGGAGCCCGTCGGGTGGGTGGACTCGTCCTTGAGGTACAGGTCGATGCCCCAGGCCTCGGGGAGCGGGAAGCGCAGCAGGTGGGTGTCGGCCGAGCGGTTCGCGTCCGCCTGCACCTTGCGGACGGCCTCTTTCAGCCAAGCGCGGTAGTCCGCGTCGCTGCGGTCGACGTCGATGGTCGTGGCGGTCGTCCCGGTGGTGCTCATGCGCCGTGCTCCTTCGTACTTCCCGATGTCCCGAGTCCTCGGCCGGCCCGGCGCCTCTTCGCCTTCATCCGCCCGCTTTCGCAATGTACCCCCCTCACCTGCACAAACGGTCACTTTGGGTATCCATGCGGATCCCTTTCGATCGCGTTCGGTTGCACACCGGCCCACAGTGGGTGACCCTGGGGAGGCGTCACCGAGGGTGCAGCACCCGTAACACTGATGTCGGGGAGTCGCAGCCGTGATCAGTCATTCCCGCAGGCACTGCGTCGTCGAACTGCAGGCCCTGCCCTTGCGGATCGGACAGATCCGCAGAATCGTTTCGGCGCAACTGCGCCACTGGCAGCTCGATCCGCTCATAGACCGCGCCGCGCTCGGCGTGACGGAGCTGCTCAGCAACGTCCACCGCCATGCGCAGCCGGACAAGACGTGCACCGTCGAGATCGAGCTCCGCCTCGGCCGGCTGACCGTCTCCGTCTACGACAGCGACCCCCGCCTCCCGATGCTCCGGCACTCCGGGCACTGCGGTGCCTCCGGGGATCCAGCAGCCGCCGAGGCCCGCCCCGCGGGCGGTTCCCCGGTCGACGCCCTGGAGACCTCCGGCCGCGGGCTCGCGCTCGTGGAGGCCCTCAGCGAGGCGTGGGGGGCCCGGCAGCAGGAGGACTGCCCGGGAAAGGTGGTGTGGTTCTCCCTGCGCGCCGCCCCCGGCCCGGCCGCACCGGAACTCCGCCCGGTGCTCCTGGCCGAGAAACCGGCGCACCGGGCCGAGAAGGAGCCCGTACGGGACCCCGCGCCGGCCCCGCCTGTCGCCGCACCCCCCGAGCCGGTCTCCGCCGGCCTGTCGGTGACCGCCTCGGTCGGCGCCCGGCCCGGGTAACCTCCGGCCGCCGCAGCCGCCAGGAGGGGTCGTCGAGCCGTCAGGCCGCCGCGCCCAGGGTCCCGAGGGGGTCGTCCAGCACCGGCTGCCACGCCAGCTCGGCGGCGCCGACCAGGCTGTTGTGGTCGAGCGTGCACGGCAGGATCGGCACGCCGCCGCTGCGCCCCCACAGGCTGCGGTCCGCAACCACCGCGCGCAGCCGCTCGGGGTCGGCGTAGAGCAGCTCGCGGTGGAGTCCGCCCAGGATGATCCGGTCCGGATTCAGGATGTTGACCAGGCCCGCGAGGCCCAGGCCGAGCCGGTCGATGAGCTCCTCGGTGGCGGCCCGCACCCCCGGGTCCGTCGACTCCTCGCGCAGCAGGTCACGGGCCTGCTGGAGCAGGGACACCTCGGGGCCCGGGATGCGCCCGGCGGCGGTGAGGAAGGCCAGCGGGTCTGCCTCCACGTCGAGGCAGCCGCGGCTGCCGCAGTGGCAGGGGCGCCCCTCGGGGTTCACGGTGAGGTGGCCGACCTCCAGGGCGAGGCCCGAACTCCCGCTGTGCAGACGGCCGTCCAGGACGAGCGCCCCGCCGACGCCGCGGTGCCCGGTGGCCACGCACAGCAGGTGCTGCGCGCTGCGGCCGGCGCCGTGCCGGTGCTCGGCGAGCGCGGCGAGGTTCACGTCGTTGCCGGTCAGCGCCGGGCCGTCGATGCCGGCCTCCTTCACGCAGTCGGCGAAGATGGCCCGCACGGGGGAACCGGCGGGCCAGGCCAGGTGCAGCGGGTTCAGCGCCGTGCCCTCCGGCTCCGCGACCGCCGAGGGCACCGCGAGGCCGGCGCCGATGCAGCGACGGCCGGTCTGCGCGAGCAGCGCGGCCCCGGCTTCGACGACCGCGCCGAGGACCTGCGCGGGGTCGGCCGACACGGGCACCCTTCCGGGAGCCGTGGCGACGATCCGGCCGCCGAGCCCGACCAGGGCGGCCCGGAACCCGTCCGAGTGCACCTGCGCGGCCAGGGCCACCGGGCCGTTCTCGTCCACGGAGAGCCGGTGCGAGGGACGGCCCTGGGTTCCGCCGGCCCCGCCGGGGCGGGAGTCCACGCGGATCAGGCCGAGCGCCTCCAGCTCGGCGGCAACGGCGCCGGCGGTGGCGCGGGTGACACCGAGCTCGGCCGTCAGGACCGCGCGGGTCGGGGCCCGGCCGGTGTGGACGAGCTCCAGCGCCGGGCCGAGCGCGCCACGGCCCCGCTCCAGCTTGGTCCGTGCGGAGCCGGCTGCCGCGGACGCGGAGGTCGAAGCGGAGGTCGAAGCGGAGCCCGAAGCCGAAGTCGAGGCCGAAGCCCTGTCGGATCCCTCGGCCGTGCCGGCCCCGTCCGTCCTGCCCGCCCCGTCCGCCCCGCCCGTCCCAGCGGACACCGTGGTCACATCCCCCACGCGCCGCGGGGCCCCGTTGCCGTTCATGACAGCGATCCTCGCATGATCGGAGGGTCGAGGACGCCGCCTGCTATCCGAGCCCGCCGACCCGGAGCGTGATGTTCAGCCGCCCGGTCAGCCCGAGGCCGGGCGGAGCGGTGCCGGGCAGGACTTTCGGCACCCCGTGAAAGGCCCTTCGGGCGGGCCCGCCGAAGACGAACAGATCCCCGCTGCGCAGCTCAACGTCCCGATACGGACGCCCGCGCGAGGCCGTGTTGCCGAAGCGAAAGAGGCAGGAATCACCCAGGCTCAGCGAGACCACCGGGGCTTCCGAGCGCTCCTCGGCGTCCCGGTGCATGCCCATGCGGGAGTCGCCCTCGTAGAAGTTGACCAAGGCGATGTCGTACGCGATGCCCGGATCGGGAGCCTGCCCGTACGCGGCGGCCACGGCGCTGCGTCCCAGCCGGGCGAGCCAGTCGGGCATCGCCTTGACCGGCGCGCCGTCCCCGTCCACGGCGGTGGGCGCGTATCCGTACGGGTACCAGTGCAGCCCCAGGCACACCTGCCGGGCGCTCATCGTCCCTCCGCCCGGCGTGCGCACCGTACGCAGCCCGGCGGGCGGCCGGGCCCATCCCCGGCAGGCCTCCACCAACTCCCGCTGCCGCCCGGGCCCCAGCCAGTCGGGCACGTGCACGGCCCCGGGCACGATCACGGCCCGCTCGCGCGGGAAGAGCTCGCCGTCCGGGTGCTCGCCGTCCGGGTGCTCCCTGTCCGGGTGCTCCATGGCCTCCGCCACCTGCTCCGCCACCTCCTCCGTGACCTCCATCATCCATCGTTGTGCGGCCCCGCGGGCGGCTGCGAGACTCCGGGCATGGAGATCATCAGCTATGTGAAGACCGTGGCCCGCGAGGGCGAGCAGCTCGCCGACGTCGCCGAACGGGCCGGTACGGAGGCCCTGGTGCCCACCTGTCCGCAGTGGCGGGTCGCCGATCTGCTGCGCCACACGGGCTCCGTGCACCGCTGGGCCACCGGGTACGTGGCGCAGGGGCTGACCGAGCGGGCGCCGTTCCCGGATGCGCCGGAGCTGGTGGGCGCGGAACTGCTGGCCTGGTTCCGCGAGGGCCACTCGACGCTGGTGCGGACCCTTTCCGGGACATCGGCCGACGCGCACTGCTGGACCTTCCTGCCGACCGCGCCGCCTTCGCCGCTGGCCTTCTGGGCGCGGCGCCAGGCGCACGAGACCACCGTGCACCGGATGGACGCGGAAGCCGCGCTGGGCGTGCCCTTCGGGGCGGTGGACCCCGGCTTCGCGGAGGACGGGGTGGACGAGCTGCTGACCGGGTTCCACGCGCGGCCGCAGAGCCGGGTCCGGACGGCGGAGCCGCGGGTGATGCGGGTACGGGCCTCCGACACGGGCGCGGTGTGGACCGTACACCTGTCGCAGGAGCCGGCGCGCACGGTACGCGGGACCGCAGACGGCACGGACGGCACGGAGGCCGACTGCACGCTGACGGGCGAGGCGTCCTGGCTCTACTCGGCGCTGTGGAACCGGCAGCCGCTCACCGGACCGGGCGTGACCGGCGACGCGGAACTGGCCCGGCTCTGGGTGGACACGGCCGGAATCTGACCCCTGCGCACACCGCGGGCGCCCTTGTCGTGGAGCGGCTCGGGCGGCGAGACTGCGGGCATGGAGCAACGTAGTCAGGCCGACCGGGACGCGGTCACCGTCGAGATCGTGTTCGCCTTCGTCAGCGGCTTGTTCGCGGCCGGACTCGCCTTCGCGGCGCTGTACGTGCCCGTCCTGGCCTTCGACCTCTCCCCCACGGCCGACCGAACCCTGGCGACGGTGGGCGGCGCCCTGGCCGCGACGGCGTTCCTCCTCCGGGTCGCACAGGTCCTCTGGCGCTTCACCCGCCGCCCGGAGAACGACGGCCGCGAAGACCTCAGCCGCTCCTAGACCGGGCTCCCGGACCGGCTCCTAGACTGGGCCGCATGGATTCCCCGGCCGTACGGCCCGCCCCGTCGGCGGAGAGCGTCGTCCCCGGCGGTGAAGGACGGGCGTCCGCGGCCCGGGTCTCTCTTCTGGTGCTGTACACGCCACGGTTGGAGGAGTGCCGCCGGTTCTACGCGGACCTCGGCCTGGCGTTCACCGCGGAACGCCACGGCCGCGGGCCGGACCACTACGCGGCCGTCCTCCCGGACGGCATGGTCCTCGAGCTCTATCCCGCCGGCGACGACCGTCTCACGGGCGCCTTGCGGCTGGGGCTGGCCGTCGACGCGTCCGCGGCCCGTCCGTCGCTCGCCCCGGGGCGCCACCGGCTCGTGGACCCCGACGGCCGGACCGTCGAGATCACCGCGGTCGGACGGACGGAGTGCGGCTCAGCCCAGGGTTGAGGCGTACGAGGTCTGGGCGCGGTACTTCCAACCGGGCTGGGCGTCCCAAGGGTTCGGCATCTGCGCGCTGGTGGCGTAGGCGTAGCCGGCGCCGCGTTCGAAGGCCGTGCGGAGCGTCGCCCGCATCGCGGAGGCGTCCGGGACGTCGTGTACGAGGTGCCAGAACGCGGTGCCGCTCGGGTCGAGTTCGGCGCCGGATCGGTAGCCGGTGAGTGCGTTGAAGACGTTGCCGCCGAGCCAGCCGGCGCCCGTGTGGGCCGCGTACGTGTCCTCGAAGGTGACGAAGACGTCGGCGGTGCGGCGGCCGGGCTCCAGGTAGCAGTCGGCGATGGCCGTACCGGGGTTGTTGACGACCAGGTCCGACGTGCCGGGGGCCACGGCTTCCATGGTGTCCTGCACGTAGCGGCGCAGCTCCGCGTAGTGGTCGCGGGTGGCGTTGGCCAGGCCGCAGTCGCGGCTGACCACGTCGAAGAAGATGCCGTCCACATGGAGGCCGTCGGGAGTCTTGAGGTAATTGTCCACGGAGGCCTTCACGGCGGCGATGTCGCGGTTGCCGTGGTCGGTGTGGACGTAGCCGAGCACCTTGGTCTTCTCGCCGGTGGCGGTGGTACCGGTGCGCAGGACGTCGGCGCGGGCCCGCCAGCGGGCGTCGAACGGGGAGTCGCCGTTGCCCGGGTTGAGGACCACGACCGAAGCGGCCGGGCTGGTGGCGGTGAGATCGACGAGCATCGGGTCGTCGGCCCAGACGTAGGCCGGGACGGCTATTTCCAGGCCCCGTACGCCGGCCGCCCGGGGCGTCGGTCTCACCTCGGGGGTCGGGGCGGGAGCCAGGGTACGGTCCCGGGCCTCGGCGCGGCTCGGCTCCGAACTCGCCGACGCGGTGACGGCCGGCGCCGGCGCGGCCAGTAAGAGGGTGGCCAGGACGGCGTAAACGGCCTTCGCGGCGCGGGTCATGACTGCTCCTCGGGGCGGCGGCAGGGGCGGCGCCGGGGCGATGGCCGGGCGCCGGGGACGGCAACCGGGACAGGACCCCGGCCCGAGGAACACTAGACGGGCCACCGGGCGCACCAGGGCCGATTCCCCTGCTTCAGTACGAGGAACTGACAAGCGAACTTTCCCCGGCCCGCCGGGCGGGGGACGCCTGAGACTTCGTGGCGGCGGAGGGGTCAAGGGGATGGGCTGCGGCGGAGGGCGGGTCGGCGGCCGTTGCTGATCCGGACCGATCTCGGCATGGCCGTGGTGCTGCTCCCGCTTCTCGCCGTCCGTTCCGGCGACCAGATCCGGATCCTGTTCCCCGTACTGATCGTGTACGGCTGCAGCTCGGTGCTGCTGGATGCGGCGGAGGCCGCACTGGTGGCGACCGCCGTACCGGAGACACTGCGCGGCGATTTCAACGGCCTGTGGATGACGGCGAACGAGGGCATGAAACTGGTCGCCCCGCTTCTGGGCGCGCTTTTGTCCGCCAGTTCGGCGGTAGGGCAGTGGCCCTGCTGGACGCGGTCACCTTCGCGCTCGCCGCCATGGCCTTCACCCTCATAAGCGTGTCCGAACCCGTGCCCCGCCCGGCCGAAGCCCAACGATGGAGCGCCCAGGCAGCCGAGGCAATCCCGGGCCGTTCGCCGGCGCCCCTGCTGCGGCGGATGCCCGAACGCGTCTTCGCCGCGGCCGGAATCATGCTGTTCGCGGTGGGCGTCGCCCTGCGCGTCATGCCCTCGGTGCCCGTGGCCCTGCTTGCCGGCGCCATGATCGGCGCGGGACTGCCCTGCGTGCTGATCGCGGCCATGACGGCCGTCCAACGCGAGACCCCTCGCGAACTCCCGGCAGAGTGGCGGCCACCGCCAACACCCTCCTCCTTGCCGCCAACGCCCTTGCCCTGGCTGCCGGAGCGGGCCTGCTCGCCCTCGTCGACCATCGCGTCCTGCTCCTCGTCGCCGGAACCGCAGCGGCCATCGCCGCAGTCGCCTGCCTCCTCGGCAGCCGTGGGCGGGCACACGAAGCAGCCCGCGCGCCGGGAGGATCAGCATGCGTCGAGGACCGGGACGCCAAAGGGGCAGACAGCGCCCACGATTCTCACTGAGCCCGCCGCATCCGGGAGTTGGACCGATGCGGTCGCCGGCGTCCCTGGCCCACGTACGGCCACACCGCCCGACGCGTGTTGCCGGTGTTGACCGCCCACGGCCCTATACGGCGGGCAGTCCGACCCCGTGCGCCAGCTGCCCGGCGGCGTGCGCGAAGAAGGCGTCGCGGTCCTCGACGACCCGGTTGAACTGGCCGAACAGCTCGAAGGAAATCAGTCCGACGAGCTGCGCCCAGGCGGCGACCAGGGCCGCTGCGGCCTCGGGGGGCAGTCCTTCGGCGAAGTCCGCGGCCATGCGGGCGGCCTCGGGGCGCAGCTCGGCGGGGAGCGGCGGGAGGGCGATGCCGCGGCCCTCGTAGGCCGCGCGCACGATGCCGATGAGGGCGTTGCCCACGCGGGAGGCGGGGCCGACGGTGTCGAGCGGGGCGGTGTAGCCGGGGACGGGCGAGCCGTAGATGAGGGCGTACTCGTGCGGGTGCGCCAGCGCCCAGGCGCGGACGGACGCGCAGACCTCGGCCCAGCGGGCGCGGGGGGTGCCGCCCGCGGCGAGCGAGCGGGTGTCGGCGGCCTCGGCGGCGGCGCCGACGCTGTTGTAGGCGTCGACGATGAGGGCGGTGAGGAGCTCGTCGCGGCTGGGGAAATAGCGGTAGAGGGCGGAGGAGACCATGCCCAGCTCGCGGGCGACGGCGCGCAGCGAGAGCTTGGCTGCGCCCTCCGCCGCGAGT
The DNA here is from genome assembly GCF_042880975.1 of Streptomyces sp. NPDC058289. Taxonomy (NCBI): domain Bacteria; kingdom Bacillati; phylum Actinomycetota; class Actinomycetes; order Kitasatosporales; family Streptomycetaceae; genus Streptomyces; species Streptomyces sp. NPDC058289. Next base: position 128,411 of record NZ_JBHVYI010000003.1, on the reverse strand, counting down.
GCGCGGCGCGCCTCGTCCTTGATGGCGGCGGTGACTTCGATGCGGGCTCGTTCCCTCGCCCCTCGCACGGTGCTCATGGGGGTCAGTGTGCCACGTGGGCAGAGCACTGCCCACCAATGAGATCGCCGATCCATTCAGAGAGCACTGCTCTTGTTTTGGAGCAGCGATCCGTGCACACTGTTCTCAAGCGAGAGCAGCGCTCTCCCAAATGCCTCGGAGGCCACCATGAACGCGCCCAAGCCGTACTACGTCCAGGCCGGCCCGCTCGGCATCCGCTTCAACGCCCTCATCGGCAAGCTCGCCCGCCTGGGCATGAGCCTGGCCGGAACGGCCGAGCTGTCGGTGCGCGGCCGCACCACCGGCACGATGCAGCGGATCCCGGTGAACCCGTACCACCACGACGGCACCCGTTACCTGGTCTCCGCCCGCGGCCACTCCCAGTGGGTCCGCAACATGCGCGCCGCGGGCGGCGGTGAACTCCGGCTGGGCCGGACCGTGCACACCTTCACCGTCACCGAGCTCACCGACCCCGCCGAGCAGGCCGTCGTGCTGCGCGGTTACCTGAAGAAGTGGGGCTGGGAGGTCAACCGGTTCTTCAACGGGGTCACCGCGAAGTCCTCGGAGTCCGAGCTCCGCGCCGCCGCCCCCGACCACCCGGTCTTCCGCATCACGCTCACCCCCTGACCGGCCGCCCACCCCGGCGGCCCCGCCACCCACCGCCCTCCCGACACCACCCCGGCCCCGCGAACCTCGACCCCCCGGCCCCGCGGCCCTCGCCCCCGCAGCCCCCGGACTCCGCGACCCCTCCGCCTTCGGCCCCGGCCCCAGCCCCGGCCCGGCCCCGGCCCCGGCCCCGGCCCCGGCCCCCCGAAACGCGGCGGCGGCCTCGCCGGTACCCCGGCAAGACCGCCACACTGCGCACTTCGACGCCGCCGTTCCCCCACGGGGGACGGCGACTTCAGACCCCGGCTCAGTCCTGGGAACAGACCCCGGCTCAGCCCTTGGCCCCTCCCTGCGTTCCGTCCTGCTCCCCGGAGCCGGACCCGGCCTCAACGCCGGCCCCGGACCCTGCTCCGCCCGCGGCCCCGCCCGCGCCCGCACCCCGGCTCCGCGCCTGTCGCGCATCCAGCACGTGCAGCGCCTTCCGCGCCAGCGGGTACGTACGCACCATCTCGGCCAGCGTCAGCGACCCCCGCGCGATCCGCGCGAAGGCCAGCCAGGCCGGCCGGAAGCCGGTGATCGCCGCGTGCAGCAGGCCCGGCTTGGCCTCGAAGAGTTCCAGCATCCGCTTGCCGACGCCCATCTCCACGCCCAGCCCGGCCTTGACGGCGAAGGCGTAGTTGAGGGCCTGGCGGCGCGCGTCCACGGCGTCCTGCGCCTCGGAGATCTTCACGGCCCACTCCCCGGCGAGCCGCCCCGAGCGCAGCGCGAAGGAGATGCCCTCCCGGGTCCACGGCTCCAGCAGTCCGGCCGCGTCGCCCGCGACCAGGACCCGCCCGCGCGAAAGCGGCGATCCGGGCTTCCGGCAGCGGGTCAAGTGCCCGGAGGAGAGCGCCGGTTCGAAGCCGGACAGGCCCAGCCGGGCGATGAAGTCGTCCAGGTACCGCTTGGTCGCGGCGCCCTCGCCCTTCGCCGAGATGACCCCGACGGTGAGGGTGTCGCCCTTGGGGAAGACCCAGCCGTAGCTGCCCGGCAGCGGCCCCCAGTCGATGAGGACCCGGCCCTTCCAGTCCGCGGCGACCGTCTCCGGGACGGGGATCTCCGCTTCCAGGCCGAGGTCGACCTGGTCCATCTCGACGCCGACGTGCGCGCCGATCCGGCTCGCGCTGCCGTCCGCGCCGACCACGGCCCGGGCCAGTACGGTCTCGCCGTCGGCGAGGACCACCGCGACGGTCCGCCGGTCGGGCACGGACGCCCCGTGCTGTTCCACCCGCGCGACGGCCGTACCCGTACGGACCGTGGCGCCGGCCTTCTCCGCCTCCGCGACCAGCGCCGCGTCGAACTCGGGCCGGTTGATCAGCCCGAACAACATCTGCTTCGAGCGCCGGGTCCGGGGGTACTTCCCGTCCAGCGAGAAGGTGACCGCGTGGACGCGGTCCTTGAAGGGGAGCACGAAACCCGGCGGGAGCGCATCGCGCGAGGGGCCGATGATGCCTCCGCCACAGGTCTTGTACCGGGGCAGTTCCGCCTTCTCCAACAGCAGAACGCGCCGTCCCGCGGTGGCCGCCGCGTGCGCGGCCGAGGACCCGGCAGGGCCCGCCCCGACCACGACCACGTCCCACACCTCGCCGGTCCCGCCGGCCGTCTGCGCGTCCGCCCCCTGAGCGGTCTGTCCTGCCGCCGCGTCGCGTACGTCGCCGCTGTCGCTCTCGTCGCTGCTCACGATGTGCTGCTGCTCCTGATCATGCGGTTCATGCCGTTGCTCCGATGCCGGGGAAATCCTACGGCGCGAGATCGACTGCCCCGTTGTGCGAGGATCGGAAGAGTCTTTTGCCGTAGCCCGCATACGCACACCCCGCGCATGCGGGAGGCGTATACGTAACCCGTACACGTACACCAACGTCGCACCCAAGAGGAGCGTGCCCATGCCGTCTCATCCGATCGCCGAGACCGTCGCCTCGCTGATGCCCCGCGCCAAGCAGGAGCTGTCGGAGCTGGTGGCCTTCCAGTCGGTGGCGGACTGGGCCCAGTTCCCCCAGAGCGAGAGCCAGGCCGCCGCGAAGTGGGTGGCCGACGCGCTGCGCGCCGAAGGCTTCCAGGACGTGGCGCTGCTCGACACCCCCGACGGCACCCAGTCGGTGTACGGGTTCCTGCCCGGCCCGGCGGACGCCCCGACCGTCCTGCTGTACGCGCACTACGACGTGCAGCCCCCGCTGGACGACGCGGCCTGGATCTCCCCCGCCTTCGAGCTGACCGAGCGGGGCGGCCGCTGGTACGGCCGCGGCACCGCCGACTGCAAGGGCGGGTTCATCCTGCACCTGCTCGCGCTGCGCGCCCTGAAGGCCAACGGCGGCGTCCCGGTGAACGTGAAGGTGATCGTCGAGGGCTCGGAGGAGCAGGGCACCGGCGGTCTCCAGCAGTACGCGACGGCCCACCCCGAACTGCTCGCCGCCGACGCCGTGGTGATCGGTGACGCGGGCAACTTCCGTACGGGCCTGCCGACGGTCACCGCGACCCTGCGCGGCATGTGCCTGCTGAAGGTCAAGATCGACACCCTGGGCGGCAACCTGCACTCCGGCATGTTCGGCGGGGTCGCCCCCGACGCGATGGCCGCCCTCATCCAGCTGCTGGCCTCGCTGCGCGCGCCGGACGGTTCGACCACGGTGGACGGGCTGGCCTCGGACGCGGTGTGGGAGGGGCTCCAGTACCCGGAGGCCGACTTCCGTTCCGACGCGAAGGTGCTCGACGGGGTCGAGCTGATCGGCGAGGGCACGATCGCGGACCGGCTGTGGTCCCGGCCGGCCGTCACCGTGCTGGCCATCGACTCCCCGCCGCTGGTCGGCGCCACCCCCTCGGTGCACGCGAGCGCGGGCGCGCTGGTGAGCCTGCGGGTGCCGCCGGGCGTGGACACGGCGGAGGCGATCAAGCTGCTGGAGGCGCACCTGGTGGCGCACACCCCGTGGCAGGCGCGCCTGGAACTCGAAGTCGTCGGCCAGGGGCAGCCGTTCCAGGCGGACACGGCCAGCCCCGCGTACGCCTCGATGGCGCAGGCCATGAAGGCGGCCTACCCGGGCCGGGAGATGCAGATCAGCGGCATGGGCGGCTCCATTCCCCTGTGCAACACGCTGACCGAGCTGTACCCGGACGCGGAGATGCTGCTCATCGGGCTGAGCGAGCCGGAGGCGCAGATCCACGCGGTGAACGAGAGCGTCTCCCCGGAGGAGCTGGAGCGCCTGTCGGTCACGGAGGCACTGTTCCTCCTCAACTACGCGGAGTCCAAGCGCGCCTGACGGTGCGACACGGTTCTCCGGCTCTCAGCTGGGGGCGAACCACGCTACCGGCGCAATCTCCGTCGATGGCGTGGTTCGTCCCCGTACGTTCGGGTGATGGATCTCGTAGAAGTCATCCCCGACCGCCTCCACATGCTCCGCTTCCCCATCGGCCAGGCCTACCTCTGGCGCGATGGTGAGGCCCTGACCCTGATCGACGCGGGCCACGCCGGTTCGGCGGACGCGATCGAAGGGGCCATACGCTCCCTCGGGCTGCTGCCGGAGCGGCTCGAGCGCATCGTCGTGACCCACTGCCATGGTGACCACTTCGGCTCGGCGGGCGAGCTCTCCGCCCGCTGGGGCGCCCCGGTGCTGGCGCACGCGCTGGACGCGCCGGTGATCCGCGGCGAGCAACCGGTTCCGGATCCGGTGCTGCTGGACTGGGAACTGCCGCTGTGGGAGCACGCCATGACGGTCCCGCAGGCCCCCGCGACCCCGGTGGACCGGGAGTTGACGGACGGGGAGATACTCCCCTTCGGCGACGGCGCGTTCGTCGTCCACGCCCCGGGACACACCCCGGGCAGCATCGGGGTCCATCTCCCGGAGCACGGCGTGCTGTTCACGGGCGACTGCATCGCCGGAGTCGGCCAGGTGATCCTCGGCGTCTTCAACGTGGACCGCGTCCAGGCCGTCGAGTCGATGCTCCGGCTCGCCGCACTGGCCCCTTCGGTGGCATGCTTCGGCCACGGCGACCCCCTGACCTCGGACACCGCGGCCACCCTCCTCGCGGCAGCGGAAACGGCGGCCGCGGCTCAGCCTTCGCCCACCCCGACGCGCTGATGCCGGCCGGGGGCCGGGGCCCCGCCCCGGCCCCCGTGTCCCGCTACGGAACCGCCCGTCCCGCCTCCAGGTACGCCGCCCGGCCCCGTTCGCGTGCCCGCAGGGCCCACCGGAGCCTCTCGTAGCGCACCTGCGGCAGCAGGTCCGCCGCTTCCTCCTCCGTCACGAACCGCCAGGCCCGCAGCTCCGGTCCGGGCAGCCTCAGCCGCCCGGTCTGCGCCGCCGACAGCCGGCCCCCGTCGAACAGCAGCCGCAGGCCGCCGTAGCCCGCCGGGGGGCCCGGCGGCTCCCAGTCCACGACCAGGAGCTCCGGGAGGCGCTCCAGGACGAGCCCGAGTTCCTCCTCGACCTCCCGTACCCCCGCGCACGCCGGGGCCTCCCCGGCCTCGACGACCCCGCCGGGGAACTCCCACCCCGGCTTGTACGTCGGATCCACCAGCAGCACCCGGTCCGCGTCGTCGAAGAGCAGCACCCCGGCCGCAACCGTCTCGCGCGTCGGCTGCGGGGTCTGCACGATGTCGCAGATCCGGGCCGCGTCGGTGCGTACCGCCTCGGCGATCCGCTCGGCCGTCTCCCGTACGGTCAGGGTCCCGTTGTCGACGACGTGCGCGTCGGCCGCGAGCCAGCCCAGCGCGTGCTGGTAGGCCGGGATGTGGTCGTAGGCCCACTGCCGCACCCGCAGGTCCACGTCCGCCGCCGCGCCGGGCTCCTCCCGGGTCGCGATCCGCTCGCGGAGGATCGTTTCCTCCGGGGCGAGCAGCACGTGCCGCACCGCGATCCTGCGCGCCGCGAGCCCGCCGAAGATCTCGTCGCGGTATTCCTGCCGCAGCAGCGTCATGGGGACCACCAGCACCCCGCCCAGCTCCGCGAGCATCGCCGCCGCCGTGTCCACGACGAGCCGGCGCCAACTCGGCAGGTCCTGGTAGTCGGACACCTCCGCGAGGCGTTTGCGCGGCAGCAGCACGCGCAGCGCGTCACCGATGAACTCCGGGTCGAACAAGGTGCTCTCCGGCAGGAGGCCGGTCAGCTCGCGCGCTGTGCTGCTCTTCCCGGCGCCGAAGGTGCCGTTGATCCAGACAATCACGTCTACCCCTCTCCCGATGCCCCCAGTGGCTTGCCCGCACCACCCTGCCACGGAAACCCCGGCGCTCCGCCGAGTGCTTATCCTCAAGGTCAGGGGCCTGTCCGCAGCGCCGGGCCCGCACCGCCGCAGCGCCCGTCCTCCCGGAGGTCCGACACCGTGCCGCACACCCGCCGCCCGCCCGAGCCCCGCTACGGCAACCGGCCGACCATGAAGGACGTGGCGGCCCGGGCCGGCGTGGGCCTCAAAACGGTGTCACGCGTGGTCAACGGGGAGCCGGGGGTCACCCCGGACACCGAGAAGCGGGTCCAGGAGGCCATCGACGCGCTCGGTTTCCGCCGCAACGACAGCGCGCGGGTGCTGCGCAAGGGGCGCACCGCCACCGTCGGCCTGGTCCTGGAGGACCTCTCCGACCCCTTCTACGGGCCGCTCAACCGGGCCGTGGAAGAGGTGGCCCGCGCCCACGGCGCCCTGCTCATCAACGGCTCCAGCGACGAGGACCCGGAGCGCGAGCGGGAGTTGGCGCTCGCGCTGTGCGCCCGCCGGGTGGACGGCCTCGTGGTGATCCCGGCCGGGGACGACCACCGCTACCTGGAGCCGGAGATCCGGGCCGGGGTGGCCACGGTGTTCGTGGACCGCCCGGCGGGCCGGATCGACGCCGACGTGGTGCTGTCCGACAGCTTCGGGGGTGCCCGGAACGGGGTGGCCCACCTGATCGCGGGCGGCCACCGCCGGATCGGCTTCATCGGCGACCAGCCGCACATCCACACGGCGACCGAGCGATTGCGGGGCTACCGCGCGGCCATGGCGGACGCCGGCCTGCCGGTCGAGGGCTCCTGGGTCTCCCTCGGTACGACGGCCCCGGAGCGCGTCTCGGCCGCCGCCCGGGCGATGCTGTCCGGCCCGGAGCCGGTCACGGCCCTCTTCGCCGGCAACAACCGCGTGACGGTCACGGCCGTACGCGTCCTCGCGTCCCTGCCCCGCCCGGTGGCCCTGGTCGGCTTCGACGACTTCGAACTCGCCGACCTGCTGAACCCCGGGATCACGGTCATCGCCCAGGACGCAGCGGCCCTGGGCCGGGTGGCCACGGACCGTCTCTTCCAGCGCCTGGCGGGCGCCGACCTCCCCCCGGCCCGCATCGAGCTCCCCACCCGCCTGATCCCCCGCGGCTCGGGCGAGATCCCGCCGGCCTCGTGATCGGGGTCGGGCAACGCCGAAGGCCCGGCCGGGGGCAGACCGGCCGGGCCTCGTACGGGGGCTACTCGCCTCAGGCGCTGGCCGTCAGCGTCGCCGAGCGACGCGGGATGGCGAAGGCGTCGAGCTCCGCGCGGGTCAGGCCGGTCAGGGCGGTGACCTCGTCGGCGCCGACGGCGCCGCAGTCCAGGCCGCGGACCAGGTAGCCGGCCAGGGCCTTGGCGGTGGCGGGCTCGTCCATGACGTCGCCCTCGATCTTGGCGACGTACGCCTTCAGGCGCGCGGCGGCGGTTTCGAGGCCCTCGCGGTAGAAGACGAAGACGGCCGCGTAGCGGGTCGGCAGGTGCGCCGGGTGCATGTCCCAGCCCTGGTAGTAGGCACGGGCCAGGGCGCGGCGGGTGAGGCCGTAGTGCAGCTTCCAGGCCTCGTGGACGTGCTCGGTGGTGCCGATCGGCAGGACGTTGGTCGAGCCGTCGGAGACGCGCACGCCGGTGCCGGCGGCCGCGACCTGCATGATCGCCTTGGCGTGGTCGGCGGCCGGGTGGTCGCTCGACTGGTACGCGGCGGAGACGCCGACGCAGGCGCTGTAGTCGAAGGTGCCGTAGTGCAGGCCGGTGGCGCGGCCCTTGGAGGCCTCGATCATCCGGGCGACCGCGGCGGTGCCGTCGGAGGCCAGGATGGACTGGCTGGTCTCGATCTGGATCTCGAAGCCGATCCGCCCCGGGCGCAGGCCGCGGGCGGTCTCGAAGGCCTCCAGCAGCTGCACGAAGGCCGTGACCTGCTCGGGGTAGGTGACCTTGGGCAGGGTCAGGACCAGGCCCTCGGGCAGGCCGCCGTGCGCGAGCAGGCCGGAGAGGAAGATGTCGGTGGTCCGGATGCCGCGGTCGCGGACGTTGGACTCCATGCACTTCATCCGGATGCCCATGTACGGGGCGTTCGTGCCGTTGGAGAAGGCTTCGGCGACGAGGCGGGCGGCGCGGGCCGCGGCCTGGTCCTCCTCCTCGTCGGAGCGGACGCCGAAGCCGTCCTCGAAGTCGACGCGGAGGTCCTCGATGGGCTCGGAGGCGAGCTTGGCGCGGACGCGGTCGTAGACCGGTACCGCCAGCTCGTCGGAGATGCCGAGTACCTTGGCGAAGGTGGCGGCGTCCGGGGCGTGCTCGTCGAGGGCCGCGAGGGCCTGGTCGCCCCAGGTACGGATGGTGTCCGCCGCGAAGACGTCACCGGGCACGTAGACCGTGTGGATGGGCTGACGGGTGCCGGGGTCGCCCGGGTAGTGGCGCGCGAGTTCCGCGTCCACCGGCTTGAGGGAAGCGCTGATGCCCTCGCTGACCGCGCCTGCGAGGCTCGTCGCCACCTTCTCCTGCTGACCCATCGTGCACTCTCCTCTTTTCCGCTTTACGGAATCTTAGATCCGCATTACAGAATTTAGTCACGGGGTTCCGCTCAGTCAATGGTCCCTCCGCCGTCCTGGACAAACGACTCGGGGCCGTGCGGTGAGAAACACCACACGGCCCCGGAGACCACTTACCCGCAGGTCAACGCCTGCGGCAGGGTTTTAGCCCTTGCGCGCCTTGATCTCGTCGGTCAGCTGCGGGACGACCGCGAAGAGGTCGCCGACCACGCCGTAGTCGACGAGGTCGAAGATCGGGGCCTCGGCGTCCTTGTTGATCGCGACGATCGTCTTCGACGTCTGCATGCCGGCGCGGTGCTGGATCGCGCCCGAGATGCCGGAGGCGATGTACAGCTGCGGGGAGACCGACTTGCCGGTCTGGCCGACCTGGTTGGAGTGCGGGTACCAGCCGGCGTCCACGGCGGCGCGCGAGGCGCCGACGGCCGCACCGAGGGAGTCCGCGAGGGCCTCGATGATGTGGAAGTTCTCGGCGCCGTTGACGCCGCGGCCGCCGGAGACCACGATCGCGGCCTCGGTCAGCTCGGGGCGGCCGGTCGACTCGCGCGGGGTGCGGGAGGTGACCTTGGTGCCGGTGGCCAGGGCGCCGAAGGTGACGGCGAGCGCCTCGACGGTGCCGGCGGCCGGAGCGGCCTCGACCGGGGCCGAGTTCGGCTTCACGGTGATGACCGGGGTGCCCTTGGAGACGCGGGACTTGGTGCTGAAGGACGCGGCGAACGCGGCCTGCGTCGCGACCGGACCCTCGTCACCCGCCTCCAGGTCGGTGGCGTCGGTGATGATGCCGGAGCCGATGCGGACGGCCAGGCGGGCGCCGATCTCCTTGTTCTCCGCGGAGGAGGGGAGCAGTACGGCCGCCGGGGACACAGCGTCGTACGCGGCCTGGAGCGCGTCCACCTTCGGTACGACGAGGTAGTCGGAGAACTCCGGGGCGTCGGCGGTGAGGACCTTGACGGCACCGTGCTCGGCGAGCACGGCGGCGGTGGCCTCGGCACCGGCGCCGAGGGCGACGGCGACGGGCTCGCCGATGCGGCGGGCCAGCGTCAGCAGTTCGAGGGTGGGCTTGCGGACGGCGCCGTCGACGTGGTCGACGTAGACGAGGACTTCAGCCATGGGGATGCTCCTGCGAATGCGAAGTAGTCAGGGGGTATCGAGAGGTGACCGAAGCTCTAGATGAACTTCTGGCCGGCCAGACAGTTCTTAAATGAACTTCTGCTCCGCAAGGAAGGCGGCCAGCGACTTGCCACCCTCACCCTCGTCCTTGACGATCGTGCCGGCGGTGCGGGCCGGACGCTGGGTCGCGGAGTCGACCGCGGTCCAGGAGCCTTCGAGACCGACCTCGTCGGACTCGATCTCCAGCTCCTCCAGGTCCCAGGACTCCACCGGCTTCTTCTTGGCGGCCATGATGCCCTTGAAGGACGGGTAGCGGGCCTCGCCCGACTGGTCCGTCACCGAGACGAGCGCCGGGAGGGAAGCCTCCAGCTGCTCGCTCGCGGAGTCGCCGTCGCGGCGGCCGGTCACGACGCCGTCCTCGACCTTGACCTCGGACAGCAGGGTGACCTGCGGGACGCCCAGGCGCTCGGCCAGGATCGCCGGGAGGACACCCATGGTGCCGTCGGTCGAGGCCATGCCCGTGATGACCAGGTCGTAACCGGCCTTCTCGATCGCCTTGGCGAGCACCAGCGAGGTCGCCATGACGTCGCTGCCGTGCAGGTCGTCGTCCTCGACGTGGATGGCCTTGTCGGCACCCATCGACAGCGCCTTGCGCAGCGCGTCCTTCGCGTCCTCGGGGCCCACCGTCAGGACGGTGATCTCCGCGTCGTCGGCCTCGTCGGCGATCTGCAGCGCCTGCTCGACGGCGTACTCGTCGAGCTCCGACAGCAGGCCGTCGACGTCGTCACGGTTGACGGTCAGGTCTTCGGTGAACTGCCGGTCGCCAGTGGCGTCGGGCACGTACTTCACACAGACAACGATCCTCAGGCTCACGCCGGCTCTCCTACCGCATCGACATTTCTGGTACCGCCTTGTTCAGGCAGCATAGGCGCCATCTCGGGCCGTTCCCGCCGGGGCGGCCCGCGCCCCGTCAGGAATGTTACTCGTCAGTACACAGCGGGTTCCGCCAGGTTGCAAGGCCGGTGAACTGTGATCTGGCCAACGCCGGCGGAACCGGCCCCAGCAGGGACGATTCAGTCCCTCAACGCGTTGAAGCGCCCCTGGTGGTACAGCAGCGGACGGCCCTCTCCGGCCGGATCCCCCACGGGGTCCCCCGCCGGGTCCCCGGCGACCGCCTCCGCGATGATCACCCGGTGCTCGCCGGCCGGAACCCGCGCCACGACCCGGCACACCAGCCAGGCCAGGACGCCGCCCAGGACCGGAACCCCGTGCGGGCCGGGCGCCCAGTCGGTGGCCGGCCCGAACCGGTCGGCCCCGTTGCGGGCGAACAGGCCGGCCAACTCCCCCTGGTGCTCGCCGAGTATGTGGACCCCGAGGTGCTCGGAGTCCCGTATCGCGGGCCAGCTGGAGGACCCGGTGCCGATGGTGAACGACAGCAGCGGGGGGTCCGCCGAGACGGAGTTGAGGGAGGTCGCGGTGAAACCCGCCGGCCGGCCACCGCTCTCGGCCGTGATCACGGCGACGCCCGCGGCGTGCCGGCGGAACACCGAGCGCAGCAGCGCGGGCGATCCGGGCAGGCCGGCGCCGGCCCGTGGGGACGGAACAGTCGGAGCCGTCGGAGCCGTCATCAGGAGGTGCCCCGTCCGTAAAGCAGGAGTTCATACCGCATATCGCAAGCCTGGCGATCTCTCGTGTACACAGTCAAGCCTCAACGGGCAGATGTAGGGCGCGTCACGCTGCGTGCGGACGCGTGCACCGGCTCACCGGACGCCCCCGGCGCCCGCGGCCGGGCGAGTTCCGCGCCCGCGTCACACGGCGGCGCCCAGGGCGGCGATCACGTCCGCCTTGCGCGGCATCCCGGCGGCCCGCCGTACGATCCGGCCGGCCGCGTCCAGGACCAGTACGGTCGGGGTCTTCTCGATGCCCAGGGCCCGTACGAGGTCCAGGTTCTTCTCGGCGTCGATCTCGATGTGCCGGACACCCCCGACCATGGCCGCCACCTCGTCCAGGATCCGCCGGGTGGCCCGGCAGGGCTGGCAGAAGGCGCTGGAGAACTGCACGAGCGTGGCCCGCTCCCCCGGCTCGGCTCCCAGTTCGGCGATGCCCAGCCTGCCGTCGCCCGCGCCCGCGGCCTCGCCCGCACCCTCGTCCCGCTCGCCTGCGCGCACCCGCGCCCCCGTCTCCGCCGTCGCCTGGCCCGTACGGGCACTCGTCCATCATCCCGGTACGGTCGTACGTTGATCGGAGCGCCCCGCGGACCCCCCGCATTCCCGGCGTGACGAGAATCTCGCCGGGCACGGGCGTCTGGGCTGGCCTGCGGCTCCCGTATGGGGCACGATCCCCATGGCCGCGTACCTACGCTGCCGTAACTTCGGGCCGGGAGCACCTCCAGGCAGAAAGCGGGGTCTCCCCACCATGGCTGAGCTCGTCTACCCCCCGGTTATCGGTGCCGCGCACACCCTCTTCCGTGCGCTCGACGTCCGCATCGACATGAAGGGCACCGAGAACATCCCGCGCAAGGGCGGGGCCGTTCTGGTGTCGAACCACATCGGCTACCTCGACTTCATCTTCGCCGGGCTGACCGCGCGCCCGCAGAAGCGGCTCGTCCGCTTCATGGCGAAGGAGTCGGTGTTCCGGCACAAGGTGTCCGGTCCGCTGATGCGCGCGATGAAGCACATCCCGGTGGACCGCGCCCAGGGTGAGACGGCCTACCAGCACGCGCTCGACTCGCTGCGCTCCGGCGAGATCATCGGCGTGTTCCCGGAGGCGACGATCTCCCAGTCCTTCACGCTCAAGAGCTTCAAGTCCGGTGCCGCGCGCATGGCCCAAGAAGCCGGTGTCCCGCTTATCCCGGTGGCGCTGTGGGGGACGCAGCGGATGTGGACCAAGGGCCGTCCCAAGGACCTCAAGCGCAGCCACATCCCGGTGACGATGCGGGTGGGCGAGCCGCTGGAGGCGCCCGCCGACCAGTACGCCGGGGCCATCACGCGCCGGCTGCGCGAGCGGGTGCAGGAGCTGCTGGACGCCGCCCAGGCCGCCTACCCGGCCAAGCCCAAGGGCGCCGAGGACTCCTGGTGGCTGCCGGCCCACCTCGGCGGCACCGCGCCGACCCCGGCGCAGGTCAAGGAAGCCGGCTGAGGCCTGCCGAGACCTGCCGAGCCTTACGGCAGACCGCGGCCCCGCCCATCGGGTGGGGCCGCGGTCCTGCGTCGGGGTGGCGTCAGCTCGGGTTCTCCGCGTGGGTCAGCGTCTCCCACGCCTCGAAGTGGTTCTCGGTTCCGGCCGGGCGGCGGCCCTCGGTGAGCCGGCGGGTGTTCTCCATCGTGACGCCGAGCCGGGTGTGCAGGGCGTTGTAGCCGACCTCGGTCGCCGGACCCAGACCCTTGGTCAGGCTCCCGCCGCACAGCCACGAGGGCACGGCCTCGCCGAGTTCGTACGTGGCGTGGAAGCCCAGCGCGTGGCGGAAGCGGTCCTTGAACTCCGGGTACAGGTCGCGCCCTTGGATGCGCGAGGTCTCGGCCACGTGCATGGCCGCCGCGATGCCCATGCCGGTGTGGCCGAAGTCCCGGCAGGTCTCCTGCGCCAGACCGTCCACGAAGGTGCTCTGGCCGTGCCAGTAGTCGATCAGCTCGCTCCTGGTGTCGATCGTGGAGCGCGGCGGGTACGCGGGCTGCGGCCCGTCGGAGGCCAGGTAGAAGTAGGCGGGCACCCGGCCGAGGTAGACCGCCAGCGCCTTGTCGTAGCTCGCGCGGTCGTCGAGGTGGACGGAGATGCCGACGGCGGCGTCCATCATGATCAGTTCCCAGTTGCCGTTGCTGTTCGGCCTCCCGCCGATCACCTCGGGCAGGTAGACCTCGCGCAGCATCGTGGCGAAGCGCCCCTGGTTGGGCCAGCCGCCGGTGTAGGTGTGCTTGACGATCTCCGCGGCGCGCGGCCAGGTGGAGCCCGCCCAGCCGCTCTGCAGCGGGGCGTTGCTGTTGGTGTGGTCCTTGATCCGCGCGGACCAGGCGTCCATCAGCTCGATCGACTTCTTCGCGTACCGGGTGTCGCGGGTGATGTACCAGGCGAGCGCGTCGGTGTACGCGGCTATGGCGTCCTCCCGCTCGTCGGTGCAGCCGAGGTTGGGGTTGGAGTAGGAGCCGCATTCGACGATCTCGCGCGGCTTGGGCGTCCGGGACAGCGACCCGTACCGGCTCGCGAGCATGTCGTCGAACGCCGCTTTCCACGGCTGCTGCCCGGCCTGCACCTTGGCCCGTACGAAGTCCAACTGGGCGCGGCTGTTCAGGACTCCGGGATGGGCGAAGGCCGTGGGGGCGACGGCGAGTACGGCAGGGGTGACGGGGGTCTCGGGGGTGACGGCGGCGGAGGTGGGGGCGAGGGTCAGCGCCGCGACCAGGCCGAGGGCCGCGGCGAGCAGCCCGGCGGGGACTCCGTAACGCATGAAGCGCCTTCCGGTCGGAGGTCGGAGATCGGAGGTGGGGGGTCCTTCGGTGGGGTCCTTCGGTGGGGTTCTTCGGTGGGGTTCTTCGTGGGTCCGTGGGGGGAGCCGTGCGGCCGAAGATACTCATGCGCACGCCAAGCTGACAACGATGTCAGACAGGAAAGTTTCCTATTGACTGAAAACCGCGATCCTTTCGCACTACACCCGTATGGCGTAATCTCGCACCCCTCTGCCACGTCACCTGGCGAAAGGGGCCGGGATGCCGGGGCTCGGACGGTACTTGGCCGCCGCACTGGCGGCGCGCTTCGCCTCCGAGGGAATGGGCATGGCCGTCGTGCTGCTCGCCCTCGAGCGGACCGGGAGCGCCGCCCACGGCGCATTCGTCCTGACCGCCTGGCTGGCCCCGCACGTGCTGGCGGCTCCCCTCGCGGGCGCCGCCGCGGCCAGGTCGCGTCGGCCCCGCCTCTTCCACGTGGGCGCCCTGGCCGGATTCACCACGGCCGTGGCGGCACTGGCGTTCCTGCTCGGGCGAGCTCCGACGCCTGTGGTGCTCGCCGTGGCGGTGCTCGGCGGCTCCTGCGGGCCGATGGTGACGGGCGGGCTGTCGAGCCTGGTGGCGGGGCTGGTCCCGCCCGGTCCCGCGCGGGACCGGGCGTACGGCTGGGACGCGTCGACCTACAACGGCGCCGCGGTCACCGCTCCGGCGGCCGTCAGCCTGGTCGCGGCCTTCGGCTCGGCCGGGCCGGCGATGGCCCTCCTCGCGACCTCCGGCGCACTGGCCGCGGCCCTGGCGGCGACCCTCCCCTACGCGAACCCCGGCCGGAGGCCCGCCCCCGGCGCACCCCGGGCCGGACTGGGTTCCGGACTGGCCGCCCTGTGGCGGGTCCGGGAGCTGCGGGCCGTCACCTCGGCCACGACCCTGGCCTTCGTGGGCATCGGGGCGCTCACCACCACCGCGGTGCTCCTGGCCACCACGCTCGGCAGCCCGGGCGGCGGCGGGGTGCTCATGACCGCCTTCGCCCTGGGCGCCCTGACCGGCTCCCTGACCCTGGGCCGGATCACGTCCGTGCCGCCGGGCCGGCTGGCCCGCTGGGCCATGGCGGCGACCGGAGTGGCGCTGACGGCGGCCGCGTTCACCCCGTCCGTCACCCTCACCGCGGTGGCGTTCGCGGCCGCCGGGGTGTGCGACGGCCCGCTGCTGACGGCCACCCTGCGCATCCGCTCGGAGTACGCCCCCGAGGAGGCCCGGACCCAGGTGTTCACCCTCGGCGCCGGACTGAAGGTGACGGCCGCGTCGACGGGCGCCGCGCTCGTGGGGCTCGCCGCCGCCGCACCGCCGTGGATCCTGGTGCTCGCGATCGCCGCCCTGCAACTGGCCGCGGCCCTGCTGCACACCGCGGTGGCGGCGCACGGCCCCGCCCGGCGCGCGGCCCCGGGCTCGGCCGCCGCCTCCGGCTCGGCGGGCGCCGAGCCGCTGACCACGGGGCCGTCGACCACAGGCCCGTCGGCTACAGGCCCGTCGAGTACAGGCCCGTCGGCTACAGGCCCGTCGGCAGGTTCCGCCACAACTGCGGCCGGTCCGCGGACTCCTGGAGCGCCTTGAGCGTGGCCGGGTGCGCAGCCGCGTACAGCCCGGGATAGTCGATCTCGCCGAGCTCCGGGCGGACGGGGAAGGCGAGTTGTTCGCGGTCCAGGGTGAACTGGGCGTCCACACCCGGCTTGTTGCCCCGGGGGTCCACCCGGGACCAGTCCTCGCTGCCGGGCAGGCGCAGCGCGACGAGGCCGTGGAGGGCGAGGTTCGATCCGTCGTCGTCGCCCAGGAGCTGGTAGCAGAGGCCGGCCGGGATGCCCCGGGCGCGCAGCAGTGCGGTCAGCGCGTGGGCCTTGGCGTAGCAGATCCCGTTGCGCGTCTCGAGGACGTCGGAGGCGCGCCACGCGACGCGGTCGTCGCCGGAGTCGGCGGAGTGCGGGATGGTGTCACGGACGAACTCGAAGGCCGCTTTGGCGTATGAATATGCATCACCGGTGGCGGTCCACAGGGCGTCGGCGGTCTCTTCGACCAGCGGATGGCCGTGATCGACCGCGTCATCGGCGGCCAGATAGACGGCAATGTCAGTATGCTCCTGGATCAATTCCATGATCCAGGAGCATACTCATGCATCGCTCTGCATGCCTATAAATTTACGGCGTGGCTAGCGTGGCTAGCGCGCCAGCTCTTCCTTGAGGGCCTGGAGGAAGCCGTCCACGTCCTCCTCCTGGGTGTCATAGCTGCACATCCACCGGACGTCGCCCGCGATCTCGTCCCAGAAGTAGAAGCGGTAGCGCTCCTGCAGCCGCCGCGTGACCTCGTGCGGGAGCCGCGCGAACACGGCGTTCGCCTGCACCGGGTAGAGGATCTCCACCCCGTCGGTCTCGCGCACCCCGGCCGCCAGCCGCTGGGCCATCGCATTGGCGTGGCGGGCGTTGCGCAGCCACAGGTCCTTCGCGAGGAGCGCTTCGAGCTGCACCGACACGAAACGCATCTTGGAGGCGAGCTGCATCGACATCTTGCGGATGTGCTTCATCTGCCGGACGGAGTCCGGGTTCAGCACGACGACGGCCTCGCCGGCCATCATCCCGTTCTTGGTGCCGCCGTAGGACAGCACGTCCACGCCGACCGCGTTGGTGAAGCTGCGCATCGGCACGTCGAGCGAGGCCGCGGCGTTGGCTATCCGGGCGCCGTCGAGGTGGACCTTCATCCCCTTGGCGTGCGCGTGCTCGCAGATGGCGCGGACCTCGTCCACGGTGTAGACCGTGCCGAGCTCGGTGTTCTGGGTGATCGAGACGACCTGCGGCATCGCCCGGTGCTCGTCCTCCCAGCCCCAGGCCTGCCGGTCGATGAGCTCGGGGGTGAGCTTGCCGTCCGGGGTGGGGACGGTGAGCAGCTTGAGGCCCGCCATCCGCTCGGGCGCACCGCCCTCGTCGACGTTGATGTGCGCCGACTCGGCGCAGATCACCGCGCCCCAGCGGTCGGTGAGCGCCTGCAGGGCGGTCACGTTGGCGCCGGTGCCGTTGAAGACCGGGTAGGCCTCGGCGTGCGGGCCGAAGTGGCCGCGGAAGACCTGCTGGAGGTGCTCGGTGTACTCGTCGTCGCCGTACGAGACCTGGTGGCCCCCGTTGGCGAGCGCGACGGCCGCGAGGATCTCCGGGTGCACCCCGGCGTAGTTGTCGCTCGCGAAACCGCGCACCGCCGGGTCGTGGTGCCGGCGGGCGTCGGTCTTCGCCGCGGACTTGCGTATCGCGGTCTTCACGACACCGGTCTTCACGGTTGGGGGGTGAGCCACAGGCGCTGTCCGTTCACATCGGTGGCGGGCCGCTCCCAGACGCCGGCGATGGCCTCGGCCAGCTCCTTGACGTCGGTGAAGCCCGCGAACTTCGCAGTGGGACGCTCGGCGCGCATCGCGTCGTGCACCAATGCCTTGATCACCAGGATCGCAGCCGCGGCGCCCGGACCGTCCTCGCCACCCGCCTTGCGGAAGGAATCCGCCATCGCGAGCGTCCAAGCCTCGGCCGCCGCCTTGCCCGCGTTGTACGCGGCGTTGTTGGCGACCGGCTTGTGCGCACCGGACTGGCTGACCAGGACGTAGCGGCCGCGGTCGCTGCGCAGCAGCCCGTCGTGGAAGGCGAGCGAGGTGTGCTGGACCGTGCGGATGAGGAGCTTCTCCAGGAAGGCCCAGTCCGCGAGGTCGGTGTCCGTGAAGGTGGTGCTGCCGCGCCAGCCGCCGACGAGGTGGACCAGGCCGTCGATGCGGCCGAACTCCTTCTCGGTCTGCTCGGCCCAGGCCTTGGTGGCGTCCAGGTCGAGCAGGTCGACGGTGTCACCGGTGATGGTGGCGCCGCCGTGGGCGTAGCGCGCCGCGTCCACCGCCTCCGCGAGTCGGGCCGCGTCGGCGTCGGAGGCGACGACGGTGGCGCCCGCCTCGGCGAGGCGGAGCAGGGTGGCGCGGCCGGCGGGCCCGCCGGCTCCCGCCACTGCCACTACCGCCCCGTGGAGCTTCCCGTTCCCGTTACCGGAACCGTTCATCTGTGCAGCCTCCTGTGGGCGAGTGCTCACGCGGCGACCCGCGCGGCGGTCTCGCGGTCCGCGGCGTTCCCTGCCGTGATGCCCTTGGTCGAGGCGATCACGCCCTTGAGCTTCTTGGCCAGGGCCTCATAGAACATGCTCAGCGGAAACTCGTCCGGAAGCACGTCGTCCACGAGCTTGCGCGGCGGCTGCGTCAGGTCCAGGGCGTCGGGGCCCTTGGCCCACTTGGATCCCGGGTGGGGGGCGAGGTACTCGGCGACCAGGTCGTACGCCTTGAACCAGTGGACGAGCTTCGGGCGGTCGATGCCGGCCCGGTAAAGGCCCTCGATCTCGGCACACAGCTGGTTGGTGACCTGCGGGGCGCGCATCCAGTCGATCTTCAGCTTGTTGTCCGTCCAGCGCACGACGTCGTGCTTGTGGAGGTACGCGAAGAGGAGCTGGCCGCCGAGGCCATCGTAGTTCCGGGTGCGGTCGCCGGACACCGGGAAGCGGAACATCCGGTCGAAGAGGACGGCGTACTGCACGTCGCGGCCGTGCTCGTTGCCCTCGGACTCCAGCTTCACGGCCTCCTTGAAGGCGGTGAGGTCGCAGCGCAGCTCCTCCAGGCCGTACATCCAGAACGGCTGGCGCTGCTTGATCATGAAGGGGTCGAACGGCAGGTCGCCGTGGCTGTGGGTGCGGTCGTGGACCATGTCCCACAGGACGAAGGCCTTCTCGCAGCGCTCCTGGTCCTCGACCATCCGGGCGATGTCCTCGGGCAGCTCGATGCCCAGGATGTCCACGGCGGCCTCGGTGACCTTGCGGTAGCGGGCGGCCTCGCGGTCGCAGAAGATGCCGCCCCAGGTGAAGCGCTCGGGGGCCTCGCGCACCGCGATGGTCTCCGGGAAGAGCACGGCGGAGTGCGTGTCGTAGCCCGGGGTGAAGTCCTCGAAGGTGATGCCGAGGAAGAGCGGGTTGTCGTACCGGGTGCGCTCCAGCTCGGAGAGCCACTCGGGCCACACCATCTTCAGCACGACGGCTTCGAGGTTGCGGTCCGGGTTGCCGTTCTGCGTGTACATCGGGAAGACCACGAGGTGCTGCAGCCCGTCGGCGCGCTCGGCGGCCGGTGCGAAGGCCAGCAGGGAGTCGAGGAAGTCGGGCACGCCGAAGCCGCCGTCGGCCCACTTGCGCAGGTCGCCGATGAGGGCACGGTGGTACGCGGCGCCGTGCGGGAGCAGCGGCGACAGCGCCTCGATGCCCTCGATCACGCGCTCGACCGCGGCCGGGGCGGCGATGCGGGCGTGGTGCCCCTCGCGCTCGAAGTCGATGGAGCCGTCGGCCGACTGCCAGGGCCGGATCTCCTCCACGGCGGCCTTGAGCTCGGGCCACGCCGGGTGGTCGACCACCCGTACACCAGCGGCTATCACGGCACCGCCGATGCCCGGCACAAGAGTTTCCGTCATGTCACTTCCTCCACAGGAGAACCTCACGTCGGCACAGCGTAAACGGGTGAGGCTCTCCCACTCAAGAGGAGATCCGGGAAATTATCCTGCATCACCCCCGGTTTCACCGGAAGTCTTCCCGTTCTTGCGCATGGAGTCGATGACTTCGCCCAGTCGTGCCAAGGCCTGACGGGCCTCGGGGAGCACTCCGGCCAGCGCGAGGAGCCCGTGGAACATCCCGGGGTGCAGGTCAAGGGCCGAACGGACCCCGGCCCCGAGCAGCCGGTGGTGGTACGCCACCCCCGCGTCCCGCAGCGGATCGCAGCCGGCGAGCACCACGTACGCGGGCGGCAGCCCGCGCGGGTCACCGGCGAGCGGGGAGGCCGGCGGACGGCCGCCGTCGCCGCCGGGGCCGAGGTGCTGCTCCCAGAACCAGCGCAGGTGCGCCGCGGTCAGGAAGTACCCCTCGGCGTTGCTCCGGTAGGACCCGGTGTCCCGGGCGGCGTCCAGGCACGGGTAGATCAGCACCTGGAGCGCGACGGCGGGCCCGCGCGGTGGCGTCGTAGCTGTCGAGGTCGCCCAGGACCCAGCCGCCGCCGTGGCAGGACACCACCGTCGGCCGGGACCCCGGCCACCGCTCCGGGTCGGGGTGGTAGACGCGCACGGGGACCGGCGGCGCCCCGGTCGACCCGGGGACCTCCCGGTCCTCCACGGCGCCCACGACGGCCGGCAGGGCCGTCGCGGGAACGGCGGCGAGGATCCGGCGGGCCTCGTCGGCATCGGTGACCCGCCCCCCGAGGTCGGGGAAGGGGGAGGCCGGCGCGTCGGCGTGGGGACGGGTGGCGGGATCGAGCCGGTCACCCCTCCCGTCGGCCGCAGCAGCCCCAGCAGTCACGTCCGTCACGGCGGCGGCCCCTACGCCCGCTGGTTCGCGAAGTGCGGGATGACCTTCTCGCCCCACTGCCGCAGGGTCTCCAGGCAGGCCTCCTGCGGCACGGTGCCCATCTGGATCAGACACATGATCTCGTCGGCCCCCGCCTCCCGCAGCCGCTCCACGTACGCGATCGCCTCGTCGGCGCTCCCGTAGGCGTGGTCCGCGTTGAAGGTGGCCGTGGCGGTGGGCCGCACCGGGATGTCCTGCTCGTGCAGCCGGGCCACCACCTGCTCGGCCGCCCTGCGCATCTCCGCCCCCTCGTCGGCGCCCGCGACCACCGCCTCGTCCGGCACCCCCGCCCCGCCGTACCAGTGGCCGATGGACTGCGCGAAGAACCGCTGCCCCCGGATCCCGATCCGGCGGGCCTCCTCGGGGTCGTCGAGCACGATCGTCGGGCAGAGCACCGAGAAGTGGTCGTTGACGGCCGTCGAGACGAAGCGGTCGCCGTCCCGGCCGGCGATCGCGGCGTCGTAGACCGAGCGCATCCCCGCGATGGACTCGGGCCCGGCGAATCCCATCACCAGCGCCCCCACGCCCAGTTCCGCGGCCTGCACCAGGGTCTCGGCCCGGCTGCACGCGAGGAAAAGCGGCGGATGGGGCCGCTGGCTCGGCCGCGGCAGGATGGGGTGCGGATCGATGTCGATGAGCTCCCCGTGGTACTCCAGCTCCTCCTCCTGCCAGGCCTTCCCGATGATCCGCAGCGCCTCCTCCACCTCCGCCGTGGTGCGGTCCTTGTCCACCCCGCACAGCGAGGTCTCCTGCACGGTGCCGCCCCGCCCGGCCCCGAGGTCGACCCGCCCGCCGGACAGCAGGTCGAGCATCGCGGCCCGCTCGGCGACCCGGACGGGGTGGTTGAAGGCGAAGGGCATGCACACGACTCCGTGCCCGATGCGTATGGTGTTGGTCCGGGCCGCCACCCAGGTCAGGAAGATCTCGGGGGCGCTCATGTGGGCGTACCACTTCAAGGAGTGGTGCTCCACGGCCCAGATCCGGTCGAACCCCATCTGCTCGGCGAGCACCGCCTGCTCGACGCAGTCCCGGATGACTTGGTGCTCCCGTTCCACGGTCGGGTCGGCGAGCTGAGCTTCGAAGATCACGGAGAATTTCACGATGCCTCCAGGGTTGCGTCCCGTACCCGGTCTCACTTCTATTCGAAATATGACTAGTAGTCAGACGTCGAAGAAGCAAGAGCTCCCACCGACCGCGTGGGCGGTTCTCGGCCTGCTCTCCTTCCCCGGGGAGCGGACCGGCTACGAGCTGAAGAAGTGGGCGGACTCCTCGCTGCGCTTCTTCTACTGGTCCCCGGCCATCAGCCAGATCTACGCCGAACTGCGCCGCCTGGAGGAGCTCGGCTACGCGGCCTCCGTGCGCTCGGGGCCCGAAGAGGCGCGGGCCAAGCGCCGTTACGGCATCACCCCCGCCGGGCGCGAGGCGCTGGCCGGCTGGGCCTCCGACGTCGCCGAGGCGGGCCCCCCGGTGCTCAAGCACGGTCTGCTGCTGCGGGTCTGGCTCGGGCACCTGGCCGAGCCGGAGCGGCTGCGCGACATGGTGACGGAGCATCTGGAGCGCACCACCGAGGAGTTGGCCTCCGTACGGGAGGCCATGGCGCACGCGGCCGCCGAGCCGGACTGGGCGTTCCCGGTCCTCGCCCTGCGCTGGAGCGAGCGCCAGCACCTGGCCGAACTGGAGCTGACCCGGGCGCTGCTGGCGGACCTCGAGGGGCTGGGCGGGCAGGAACGTCAAGCCGGTGGGGACGCGCCCACCACCGGGTGACCACGCGGGCCGCGCCGGGGGCTCCCCGGCCCCCGGCAAGCCCGTCGGGAGGCGGCCCGACGGCGTTGCGGAGCCCCCGCAAAGGCGGTTTCATCGCATGCGGGGCGCACTAGCATGCGCCTCACATCGCGCGCGGCCGGTCGGGACACCGCGACCGCGCGGGGAGCCGCCGTCGACGGAAGCGAGAGAACCTTGACTTTCCTCACCATCGGGCACCGCGGGGTCATGGGTGTCGAACCGGAGAACACCTTGCGCTCGTTCGTCCGCGCGGAACGTTCCGGCATGGACGTCGTCGCGCTGGACGTGCGGCTCAGCAAGGACGGCGCCCTCGTCGTCCTGCACGACGCCGAGGTGGACCGGACCACCGACGGTTCGGGAGCCGTGGCCGATCTGACCCTGGCCGAACTGCGCGAGCTGGACGCCGGGGACGGCGAGCACGTGCCGGTCCTGGACGAGGTCGTCGACGCGGTCCGCGCCCCGCTCCGGATCCAGGTCCACGACCTCGCCGCCGTCGGCGCCTTCGCGGATCTGCTGGTGCGCCGCGATCTGACCGGCCGGGTGGAAGTGGCGTCCTTCCGCGACGAGGTGCTCGTGGAGGCGGCCCGGCTGGTGCCGGGCGTACGGACCGTGCTCTACGCGAACCAGACCCCGGCGGACGCCGGGGAGGTCGTCGCCCGGGCCGCCCTGGCGGGCGCGGAGACGGTGGCGCTCAACATCGGCCACCTCACCCTGCACACCGTGGAGGCGGCGCACGAGGCCGGACTGCGCGTGACGGGGTGGACGGTCAACACCCTGGCGCGGCTGCGGCTGGCGCGGGCCCTCGAACTCGACGGCGTGCTCACCGACTTCCCCGAGATCCGCTCCACGGGCCGCTTCACCGCCTGAGGCCGCGCACGGCGGACGGCGGGTCGGCGGACTGCGGGTCGGGGCCGGCGGATGGACCTGCGGGCACCACCCCGCCCCGCCCCGTCCGCCCCCGCGACTACAGCGTCTTGACCAGCAACTCGAAGGCCAGGTCGTCGCGGAGCGGAACGCCGAACCGCTCGTCCCCGTAGGGGAAGGGGCTCATCTCGCCGGTGCGCTCGTAACCGCGGCGCACGTAGAAGGCGATGAGCTCCTCCCGTACGGTGATCACGGTCATCCGCATCTCCTTGGCCGTCCACTGCTCGCGGGCGCGGCGCTCCGCCTCCAGCATCACCGCCTTGCCCAGCCCGCCGCCCTGCTGACCGGGGCGGACCGCGAACATGCCGAAGTAGACGTGATCACCGCGGTGTTCGAGGTGGCAGCAGGACACGATCTCTCCGGCGCGCTCCGCCACGAGGAACATGCCCTCGGGGTGCGCGACCTTCCAGGCCACGTCCTCGGCGTCGGTCCGCTGTCCGTCCAGGAAGTCCGCCTCGGTGGTCCAGCCCCCACGGCTCGCGTCTCCGCGGTACGCCGATTCCACGAGCGCCACGAGCGCCGGGATGTCCGCCTCCACGGCACTGCGGTAGGTCAAGGCGTGGGGGGCGGCGCTCGGCATCGAGGGCTCCGTTCTGCGCGAGGTCTGCGACGTGCATCGTCCGGTGGTCACACAGAGCCTAACCTCGCCCGGCGTGATGGCCGTGTGAAGGGGGCATCTCTTCCGGTGAAGCCGACGAACCGGGAGGTTCTGCCGTGCACGGTCCCGCCACGTCCCTCTCCACCTCCGTCTCCGCCTGGCTCCTCGTCCTGCTCTGCGCGGTGAGCGGGGCGTACTGTCTGCGGCGCGCGGGGAGAGCCGGCGGCGGACCGGCGGCCGGGGAGGCGGCGATGGGGTTCGGCATGGCCCTGATGGCGGTGCCGCTGCGGCTGGGCGGCGGCTGGCAGGCGCCCGTGCTGGGCGCGGTCTTCTGCGGGGCGGCGCTGCACGCACTGTGGCTGCTGCGCGGCGGCCCGCACCACGCGCACCATCTGGTGGGCTCGCTGACCATGGTCTACATGACGCTGGCCGCCGGTACGGGCGCGGGCGCCGCATCGGGGTCCGTCGGCCACGCCCACGTGCAGGGATCCGGGCTGCCGCTGCTCACCGGCCTGCTGCTCCTCTACTACGCCGGGTACGTGGTGCTGGGCGGCGCCCGGCTGGTCACCGTCGGCGCGGCGGGGGCCGGCGGAGCGCCCGCCGGACCGGCGGAAGTGATCCGGGCCTGCCGACTGGCCATGGGAATGGGGATGTTGGCGATGCTGCTCACGATGTGAGGCCGCGGACGGGCAAACGTGTCCTGCATCACCCTTGGCCCGGACCATACCCGCAGGTAGTCGCACGCTCCTAGGCTGAGGCCCATGATGGTCCCCGCCGTTCTCCTGCTGCTCGGCGCCCTGACCGCGGTGCTCGCACCCCGCCTGCTGGCCCGGGCCCAATGGCCCGAGCGCGAACCCGTCGTGGCCCTGTGGGTGTGGCAGTGCGTGGTCGGCGCCGTGCTGCTGTGCTTCGCGCTGTCGATGCTGCTGAGCGCGGCCGCCGCCTGGCAGGCCGTGCGGGGCAGGCTGTTCGCCCCGGCTCCGCACGGCGTGGTCGACGCCTACGCGCTGGACGCATCGGGCGGGCTCTGGGCCGCGGGCACCGCCGTCGCGCTGGCGGGCGGCGGGCTGTGGACCGGAGCGATGCTGGCCCGGGAGATCCTGCGGGCCCGCGCCCGGCGGCGTGCACAGGGCGCCGAACTGCTGCTGCGGGCCCCGCTGTTGCCCGGCGAGCAGGCCACCGGGGCGCGGCTCGTGGTCCTCGAGGGGCGGCGGCCCGACAGCTGGTGGCTGCCGGGTCCGGTCCCGCAGCTGGTGGTCACGACGGCGGCGCTGGGCAGGCTCAAGGGGAGTCAGCTGGACGCCGTACTGGCCCACGAGCAGGGGCACGCGGCGGCCCGGCACGACTGGCTGCTGCACTGCTCGCGGGCGCTGTCCGGGGGGTTCCCCCAGGTCCCGGTCTTCGCCGCGTTCGAGGCGCAGATGCACCGGCTGGTGGAGCTGGCGGCCGATGACGTGGCCTCGCGCCGGTACGGGCGCCTGACCACGGCCCTGGCCCTGATCGGCCTGAACGAGGACCGCGGGGTCTTCGGCCCGTCCCCCGCGCCGCACGCGCACGTCCCCGAACGGGTCCGGCGGCTGCTGGCGGCCGCGCCGCGCCTGTCGGCCGTGCGCCGGATGCGGCTGACGGCCCTGGCGATGCTGGCTCCGGCGGTGCCGGTGCTGGTGGCCTTCGGACCGGGACTCAGCGCGCTGACCTAGGGCCTGTCGTCGAACTCCCGTCGTCGCCCGAAGGGTGGCCGCCGGGGATCGCGGGGCGGCCGCCCTTACCGGGCATCGACGCCGTCGGGTGCGAGGATCGGCGGATGCGGAACGCTCACGTACGGTTGCCGACCCCACGGGCGTGCGCGCCGTTCGCCGCGGCGATCGTGGCGCTCGCGTCGATCGCACTGACGGTCCTGGTGGCCACCGGCTGGGCTCCGCTGCTGTCCTTCGACGGCCGGATCGCGCGGGCCCTGCACTCCTACGCCGTCGCCCGTCCCGGGGTCACCCGGATGGTGCGGGTGCTCAGCGACTGGGTCTGGGACCCGTGGACGATGCGGGCCCTGGCCGGCGCGACCTGCCTGTGGCTGTGGTGGCGGGGCAGCGGCCGGTGCGCGCTGCGGATCGCCCTGGCCACCCTCGCGGCCTCGGTGGTGAGTCAGGGGCTGAAGGTCTGGGTGGGGCGGGAGCGGCCGGTATGGCCGGATCCGGTCGTCTCCGCGGACTACGCCGCCTATCCGTCGGGGCACGCCATGACGGCGATGGTGGTCTGCGGCTTGCTCGTGCGGCTGGTTGCACGCGGGCCGTCTCGGCCGTTTTCCGACCGGTCCTCCCGCCGGCTCTCCCAACCGCTCTCCCGCCCGCCCGCGCGGTCACTCGCGGCCGTGGCGCTGCTCCTGGCCGCGGTTTCGGTCCTCGGGGTCGGCTTCACCCGGATCTACCTGGGCGTCCACTGGTTCTCGGACGTCTTGGCGGGCTGGCTGCTCGGTGCGGTGATCGTGGCGTTCGCGGTCTGGGACGGTGCCTGCTCTGGGCGATCCCCCGTGTCGCCCAGAGCAGGCGGTCCGGCGCGCTGAGTATACTGGCCGCGAGCCAGTCAACGCAGGAGCAAGCATGTCCCCGCGCAGCGCATCGGTCAATGAAGAATTGCGCAGGCGTTCCCGGCAACGGCTGCTGCACGCCACGGTCGAGCTCGTCGCGGAGCGCGGCTTCGAGGCCACCACCCTCGGCGACATCGCCGACCGGGCGGGAGCCGCCCGCGGTCTGGTGTCCTACTACTTCCCGGGCAAGCGCCAGCTCCTGCAGTCCGCCGTGCACCGGCTGATGCACCTCACGCTGGAAGCGGCGCTGGAGCGGGAGCCCCGGCCCGTCGGACCCGACGCCGGCAGGGAGCTCCTTGCCCGGGCCATCGACGCGATCCTCGGGCTGGCCATGGACCAGCCCCGGCTGATGCGGACCCATATGGCGGGGATCCTGCAGGCGGAGGGTTTCGTCCAGTGCGCCGAGCAGCAGCGGCTCGCGGAGCTGCTGCGCGACACCGTCATCCGGTACGGATCGGCGGAGGTGGACACCGACTATCCGCTGTTGCGGGCGCTGCTGATGGGCGCGGTGGTGGCGGTGCTGCTGCCGGGCGCGCCGATGCCGGCTGCCCGGCTGCGGGCCGAGTTGTTCCAGCGCTACGGGCTGGACTGGGAGTTGGGTGTTCCGCCGGACGGTGGGCCGCCCGGCGGAACGTTTCCCTCTCCGCGTCAGCGGTAGTCGGGCTGGGTCTGCACGTTGAGCCGGTCCAGCCGCACCCACTTGGCACTGTCGGTGCGCCAGTCGTCGAGCCGCAGCACGTCGAGGCCCTTGACGATGTCGTTCGAGTAGATGTGCCCGTTGTAGTAGTACGCGGACCAGGAGCCGCCGAGGCCGAGCTTGTCGGTGGTCAGCGGGCCCCGCTCGAAGTAGGCGATCTCCTTCGGGCTGGTGGAATCGGTGAACTCCCAGACGGAGATGCCGCCCTGGTACCAGGCCTGGACCATGATGTCGCGGCCGCCGCCGACCGGGATCAGCGAGCCGTTGTGGGCCACGCAGTTCTCGGTGTCGGCCTGCAGGCGGGGCATCTTGAAGTAGCTCTTGAAGACGAGCTTGCGCTGGTCGCCGCGGCCGGTGATCTCGTAGATGCCGTCGGCTCCCCGGGTGGGGCCGGTGGCCTCGTTGCAGGTGGCGCCGCCACCGCCGCCCAGCTCGTCGGTGAACACCACCTTGTTCGCCCGCTCGTTGAAGGTGGCCGAGTGCCAGAACGCGAAGTTGACGTTGTCCTGGACCCGGTCGATGACGCGCGGTTCTTCAGGCTTGCTGATGTCGAAGAGGATGCCGTCGCCCATGCAGGCGCCCGCGGCGAGGCCCTTGGAGGGCAGCACGGTGATGTCGTGGCAGCCGGTCGTCTTGGAGACGCCCGGGTTGGTGGGCCCGCCCGGGTTGCCGCCGTCCGGGAAGAGGATCGGGAAGGCCACGACCGCGGCCTGCGTCGGGTTCTTCCTGGGGACCTTCACGACCGAGATGCCGTCGTGCGGCGGCTTGCAGTCGGGGAAGGCGTCGTTCGGGTTGTACGAGGAGACGTAGAGGTAGGCGTCCCTGCCGCCCGGCACCAGCGTGTGGGTGTGCGAGCCGCACGGCGTCTCGACGGACTTGATGTACTTGGGGTTCTTCTTGTCCTTGATGTCGAAGATCTTGATGCCCTCCCACGAGGACTTCTCCGTGGCGGGCTGCGAGACGCTGCTGCAGGAGTCGTCGCTGCGCGAGGAGTCGGTGGACAGGAAGAGCAGGTCGCCGTCGACCGAGATGTCGTTCTGCCCGCCGGGGCAGAGCACTTCGGTGATCTTCTTCGGCGCCTTGGGGTTGCCGATGTCATAGATCACGAAGCCGTTGTAGTTGCCCGCGTAGGCGTACTTGCCCTGGAATGCCATGTCGGAGTTGATCTGGTTCGGATCGGTGCTCGGGATGTTGGCCAGGGCTTTGATGTTGCGGCTGTGGACGATCTCGTCCTGGCCGGGGATCTCGCCGGGTGCCAACTCCCGTCCCGCGCCGGCCGCGGTGGCGGCGCTCTGCGGCGCACCCGCGCCCGGGAGCAGGTCTCCCGGATCCGGGGTGGCGGCCGCGGGTCCGGCCGCCAATAACGTGGTGAGGAGTCCGGCCGCGGCTGCGGCCACTCCCAGGGATCTGCGCCGCGCTCTGCTGGTGTGCATCGAGGTCACTGTGCCCTCCCATGGGTCCGATCGGTTCCGCCCGTGGTGGGAACGGAACGCGGACCCCGGCAGTATGGTCCTTTGCATGGACATGGCGAAAGTCTCACTCGGGCGAATCGTCGGAGCGGCCCTGACCCTCGGGCTCCTGCTCCCCCTGGCCGGCTGCCGGGACGACGGCGGCACGGACGGCGCGGCGGACGGCAAGCCGGCGGTGATCGCCCCCGGCAAACCCGGCGAGAAGGCGCGCACCATCTCCCCCGAACAGGCGGCCGAGGAGCTGCCCGACGACACCCCCAACTCGGCGGACCGAGCGTACGTGCGGAACATGATCGAACACCACGGGCAGGCCCTGACCATGAGTGCGCTGGCCCCCGACCGGGCCTCCGCCGAGGGGGTCAAGCGGCTCGCCGAGCGCATCGCGGCCGCGCAGAAGCCCGAGATCGGCGCGATGGAGGGGTGGGCGGCCCGCAACCCGGCGCCCGGCGCCGCCCCGGGAGGCCACGACCACGCGGCGATGCCCGGCATGGCCACCGAGCAGCAGCTCAAGGAGCTGACCGCGGCCAGGGGGCCGGAGTTCGACCGGCTCTTCCTCACCCTGATGACAGCCCACCACGAGGGCGCCCTGAAGATGACCGGCGAGGTCCTGGCCGCCGGCAACAACGCCGCCGTGGAGGAGATGGCCAACGAGGTGGCGGCCACGCAGAGCGCCGAGATCCACCGGATGCGCGCGATGGGCTGACGGCCCCGGCACCCGGTGTCATGCTGGGAACACCTGCGGGAGGAGCTCCGCCGTGCTTCGTATCGCCGTCGTCGGATCGGGCCCCAGCGGGGTCTACGCCGCACAGACACTCGTACAACAGCGTGAGGTGCCGGGGATCCGGGTCGACGTGCTCGACCGGCTGCCGGCTCCGTACGGGCTCGTGCGCTACGGGGTGGCCCCCGACCACGAGAAGATCAAGTCCCTGCAGGGAAGCCTGCGCACCGTGCTGGAGGACGAGCGGATCCGCTTCCTCGGGAACGTCGAGGTCGGCGGGGACGCCCTGCCCACCGCCCGGCTCCTGGAGCTGTACCACGCGGTGGTCTACTGCGTCGGCGCGGCAAGGGACCGGATGCTCGGCATCCCCGGCGAGGACCTCGTCGGGGTGCATTCCGCCACGGCCTTCGTCTCCTGGTACAGCGGCCATCCGGACGCCGCGGCCGAGGCCTTCGGGCTGCCCGGGGTGGACTCGGCGATCGTGGTCGGCGCCGGGAACGTGGCGGTCGACGTCACGCGGATCCTGGCCCGGGGCGTACCGGAGCTGGCCCCCACCGACATGCCGCAGCCGGCCCTGGGGGCGCTCGGCGCCAGCGGGGTGCGCGCGGTCCACATGGTGGCCCGGCGCGGGCCCTCCCAGGGCAAGTTCACCACCAAGGAGCTGCGCGAGCTGGGCACGCTACCGGGCGTGGACACCCTGGCCGACCCGGCGGAACTGGCCCTCGACCCGGCGTACGCGGACCCGGGCGCGGCCCTGCCCGCCGTGAACCGGCGCAACGTGGAGGTGCTGCGCGGCTGGGCGGCGGCTCCGGCGAGCGGCGGGGACCGGCGGATCGCGCTGCGGTTCTTCCTGCGCCCGGTGGAGGTGCTCGGCGGCCCGGACGGCCGGGTCACCGGGATGCGGTTCGAGCGGACGGCCCCCGACGGCCTGGGCGGGGTCACCGGTACGGGGGTCTACGAGGACGTCCCGGCGCAGTTGGTCCTGCGCTCGGTGGGCTACCAGGGCGTCCCGCTGGACGGGCTGCCCTTCGACGAGCGGCGCGGTACGGTCCCGCACGCGGCGGGCCGGGTGCTCCGGGAGGGCCGCGCCTCCGTCGGCGAATACGTGGCGGGCTGGATCAAGCGCGGCCCGACCGGGGTCATCGGCACCAACCGGCCCTGCGCGAAGGAGACGGCCTCCTCCCTGCTCCAGGACGCGGGGGCACTGGCCCGGCGCGAACGGGAGCGGGACCCGCTGGAGGCCCTGCAGGAGGCCGGGCTGCGACCCGTCCGGTGGCCCGGGTGGCTGGCCATCGAGACGGCGGAGGCGGAACTGGGGCGGTCCCTGGGCCGGCGCTCCGTCAAGATCCCGGACTGGGAGGGCCTGCTGGCGGCGGCGGGCGGCACCGACTGACCCGCCGAGTCGGGGTCCGCCTCAGCCGCCGTCGCGCGCCTGCTCGGCGGCGGCCGCCGCGAGGACGCCGTCGAGGAGCCCTGGGAACAGCTCCGCCAGCTCGGCGCGGCGCAGCCCGTTCAGCTTGGCCGTGCCTCGGTAGCACTGGCGCACGACACCGCTCTCGCGCAGGACCCGGAAGTGGTGCGTGGTCGTGGACTTGGTGACCGGGAGCTCGAAGTACGAGCAGGCCAACTCGGCGTCCGTGGCCGCGAGATCGCGGACGATGGACAGCCGGACCGGGTCGGAGAGGGCGTGCAGGATCCCTTCGAGCCGGATCTCGGCGGCCTCGGGGTGGGCGAGGACACGGGCCGCGTCACGTTCCGTCATGTCCGTACTCCACTCGCTGGGTGATCCCTGGTCTTCGCCTCCATCGTACGAGAACCATCGTAGGAGTGGAGCCGAACGGCGGGGTGCGGCGCGGGACCCCCGTCCCCGCGCCGCACCGGTTCACCAGGAGCGGTGGTACTGCTCGGGCGTACGGATCTCCGCGCCGAGCTCGGCGGCCGCGCGGCGGGCCCAGAACGGGTCGCGCAGCAGCTCGCGGCCCAGCAGGACGGCGTCGGCCTCGCCGTTGGCGAGGATCTTCTCGGCCTGCTCCGGCTCGGCGATCAGACCCACGGCGGCGACCGGGAGGGTGGTCTCGGCCTTGACCCGGGCCGCGAAGGGCACCTGATAGCCGGGGCCGACCGGGATCGTCACACCGGGGGCGAGGCCTCCGGTGGAGACGTCGAGGAGGTCCACGCCGTGCGCTTCCAGCAGCCCGGCCAGCCGGACGGTCTCGTCCGCGGTCCAGCCGTCCCCCTCCAGCCAGTCGGTGGCGGAGATCCGGAAGAACAGCGGCAGTTCCTCGGGCCACACCGCCCGTACGGCGTCGACGACTTCGAGGGCGAGGCGGGTGCGGTTCTCGAAGGAGCCGCCGTACTCGTCGGTGCGCTTGTTGCTGTGCGGGGAGAGGAACTCGCCGATCAGGTATCCGTGGGCGCCGTGGATCTCGACGACCTGGTAGCCGGCGGCGAGCGAGCGCCGGGCGGCGGCCGCGAACTGCTCCACGACGTCCCGGATCTCCCGGACCGTCAGCTCGTGCGGGACCTGGTGGTCCTCGGAGAACGGCACGGGGCTCGGGGCACTGGGCAGCCAGCCGTGCGCCTCGGGGCCGACGGGCTGCCCGCCCTTCCAGGTGCGGTCGGTGGAGGCCTTCCGGCCGGCATGGCCGAGCTGGATTCCGGGGACCGCACCCTGGCTCTTGACGAAGGAGACGATCCGGCGCAGCGCCTCGACCTGGGTGTCGTTCCAGATGCCGAGGTCGTACGGGGAGATCCGCCCCTCGGGGGCGACGGCCGTGGCCTCCTGGATGATCAGGCCGGTGCCGCCGGTGGCGCGGGCCGCGTAGTGCGCGAAGTGCCAGTCGTTGGCCACGCCGGCGTCCGGGCCGAAGGCCCCGGCGCTGTACTGGCACATCGGGGCCATCCACACCCGGTTCGGCACGGTGACCGAGCGGATGGTCCACGGCTGGAACAGCGCGGCGAAGGAAACGGGTGCAGCACTCATGAGGGGTCTCCAGAGGCGACTGGAAGCGCACCGGGGAGTCGGTCGCTAAGTACGAGATTCACCGTACTACGAAATCTCTCGTAGTACGAGACCCTTCGTATGACCGGGCGGCGAGGGGCGGGCGGCGAGCGCCGGGCGGCGTGGCGCGGGCTCGCGCGCGGCACCCGGCCGCTGTCAGTGGCCGGGTGCAGACTGGCTGAGAAGCTGCCGTGCAGGACAAAGACGTCCGGAGGTGTCGGCCATGACCGACGTGGTACTGCTCGCGGGGACCCGCAAGGGACTGTTCATCGGCCGCCGGGGCTCCGGCGGCACCTGGGAGTTCGGAGAGCCGCACTTCAACGCCCAGGCGGTCTCCGCCGTCGCCATCGACCGGCGCGGCGGCGCGCCCCGGCTCCTGGTCGCCGGGGACAGCACGCACTGGGGGCCGTCCGTCTTCAGCTCCGACGACCTGGGCGCGACCTGGCGGGAGCCCGCCGCGGCCGCCGTGAAGTTCCCCGAGGACACCGGTGCCTCCCTGGAGCGGGTCTGGCAGCTCCATCCGGCCGGCCCCGAGGCCCCCGGCGTGGTCTACGCCGGGACCGAGCCGGCCGCGCTGTTCCGCTCCGCCGACCGCGGCGAGTCCTTCGAGCTGGTCCGCCCCCTGTGGGAGCACCCGACCCGGGACAAGTGGGTCCCGGGCGGCGGCGGCGAGGGCCTGCACACGGTGATCACCGACCCGCGCGACCCGGACCTGGTCACGGTCGCGGTCTCCACGGCCGGGGTGTTCCGCACCACGGACGGCGGGGCGAGCTGGGCCCCGTCCAACCACGGGGTCTCGGCGGTGTTCCTGCCCGAGCCGGACCCCGAATTCGGCCAGTGCGTGCACAAGATCGCCCAGGACGCGGGGGACACCGATCGGCTGTACCTGCAGAACCACTGGGGTGTCTACCGCAGCGACGACGCCGGGACCCGCTGGACGGACATCGGCGCAGGCCTGCCCTCCGACTTCGGCTTCGCCGTGGCCGCCCACCCGCACCGGCCCGGCACCGCCTACGTCTTCCCGCTCAACGCCGACATCGACCGCGTCCCCGCGGAGCACCGCTGCCGGGTCTTCCGGACGCAGGACGCGGGCGCCACCTGGGAGCCCTTGACGAAGGGCCTCCCGGCCGGGGACCACTACGGCACGGTGCTGCGCGACGCGCTCTGCACGGACGACGCGGACCCGGCCGGGATCTACTTCGGCAACCGCAACGGCGAGCTGTACGCCAGCCACGACGACGGGGACAGCTGGCAGTTGCTGGCCGAGCACCTCCCCGACGTCCTGTGCGTACGGGCCGCCGTGCTGCACGGCTAGCGGCGGCGGCCCGCATCCGCGTGCGCACCCGCGTTCGCACCCGGGTCCGGGCCCTCAGCCGGTGAGCCCCCGGGCCTGGTGCACGGCCTGCGCGAGCTGGCGTACGGCCGGATCCTCGGTGCTCCCGGCCAGCCGGTCCGCGTGCCCGGCCAGGCTCCCCAGCGGGGCCGCGCCCGGCACCCGCTCCCAGCCGCCGTCGCGCTCGCGCAGGGCGGAGGCGAAGTAGGCGGCCACCGCGGTGACCTGGAAGCGCGTGGACGCCGCGGTCCACACGTCGCCGGACAGGGCCGCCGCCTCGATCTTGCCGGATTCCTCGTGCGGCGCGCGGGTGCGCGGGTCCAGCCAGCGCACCGTAGCCGTCGCCAGGTGTCCGGTGGCGCCGGGGCGCAGCCGTACCGCGTAGAGGGCGGTCACGGAGTGGCCGGAGCCGACCTCTCCCCCGTCCACGGTGTCGTTCCTGAAGTCTCCGTCGGCGACGCGGCGGTCGTCGTAGCCGATCAGCCGGAACCGTTCGACGGTCTGCGGATCGAAGGCGACCTGCGCCTTCGCGTCGCGGGCCCGCAGCTGCACCTGCGCCGGGAGGTCCTCGCAGAACACCTTGCGGGCGCCCTCCTTGTCGGAGACGTAGGTGGTGTGCCCGTCGCCCCGGTCGGCGAGCTGTTCCATGAAGGCGTCGTTGTACTCGCTGCCCACGCCCACGCCGAACAGGGTGATCCCGTGCTTGGTCCGGGCCTCGCCGATCCGGTTCAGGATGGTGTCGGCGGAGGTGGCGCCGGTGTTGGCCAGGGCGTCGGAGAGCAGGACGACCCGGTTGGTGGCCCCGGGCCGCAGCGACTCGACCGCGACCTCGTACCCGCGGGTGACCCCGGCCTCCACGTTGGTCGAATCGGCGGTGCGCAGTGCGGCGATCACCTCGTGGATCCGCTCGCGGTGGCCTTCGACACGGGTCATCGGCAGCCGGGTCTGGGCCTTGCCGCTGAAGGTGACGATGGCGACCGAGTCGTCTTCGCGGAGCTCGTCGGTCATCAGGCCCATGGAGGTGCGGACGAGGTCGAGGCGGCCCGGCTCCGCCATGGAACCGGAGACGTCCACGACGAAGGTGAGCGCCGCGGGCGGGCGGGCCTCGGCGCCGTCCGCCCCGCCGTTGCCGACCCGGGTGGCGAGGCCGACGCGGACCAGCGACCAGTTCGCCTCGGTGGTGCGGGCTCCGTCCACGGTGACGGAGAAGCCGTCGCCGTCGGGCTCCCGGTAGTCCTGCCGGAAGCTGTTGACGAACTCCTCGGGGCGCACGGTGGCGGGGTCGGGGAGCTTGCCGTCCGCGAGGGTGCGGCGGGCGTACCCGTAGCTCGCGGTGTCCACGTCGAGCGCGAAGGTGGAGAGGTAGTCGGCGGGCGGTGCGGTGGGGCGCCGCCCGTCGCTCTCCCCTTCCGCGCTCTCTCCGCCGGGGCGGGTGGCGGACGGCCGCGGCCCGGAGTCGCCGCCCTTCCACTCCCCGTCGGCGCTGCGGTTCGAGCCGCCGCTTCCGCAGCCGGTCAGCAGGAGGCCGCCGGCGAGGAGCGCGGCGGTCAGTCTGCCGTGGGTTCTCCGCCGGGCCGGACGGGTCCTGCGGGATGCGCCGGAGGCGCTGGGCGTGCGGAGCGTGGTGCGCGTGCGGGGTGTGCCGGGCGTGCGGTCCTCATGGGGCTCCATACCGTCTCCCTCGAACGTCATCGGTGTTGAATGTGACGTCCGGGACGGAGAGTTGGAGCAATCGAACCAGTTGCGAACAGGTATCGAAGCGACAACGGGCGGCCGGCGAGGCACCGCGGGACCCCGCGCCCGCTCGAGGGGTGGCACCGGGCGGCGGACTGGGCCAGTAGAGTGATCGACCGTGGCAGCACGACCGTTGAACGAGATCGTCGAGCCGGGCTGGGCCCGGGCTCTGGAGCCGGTGGCGGCGCAGATCGCCGCGATGGGCGACTTCCTGCGCGCGGAGATCGCGGCGGGCAGGACCTACGTGCCCGCGGGGGCGAACGTGCTGCGCGCGTTCCAACAGCCCTTCGACGAGGTGAAGGTGCTGATCGTCGGGCAGGATCCGTACCCGACGCCGGGGCACGCGATCGGCCTCTCCTTCTCCGTGGCCCCCGAAGTCAGCCCGTGGCCCCCGAGCCTCGACAACATCTTCCGCGAACTGCACGCCGATCTCGGCACGGGCCGGCCCCGGAACGGGGATCTGACCCCGTGGACCCGGCAGGGCGTCCTGCTGCTGAACCGCTCGCTCACCACGGCACCGCGCAAGCCCAACGCCCATCGCGGCAAGGGCTGGGAGGCGGTGACCGAGCAGGCCATCCGCGCGCTCGCGGCCCGCGGCAAGCCCCTGGTGTCGGTGTTGTGGGGGCGCGAGGCGCGCAACCTCCGGCCGCTGCTGGGCGATCTGCCGGCCGTGGAGTCGGTGCACCCCTCGCCGATGTCCGCGGACAACGGGTTCTTCGGCTCCAGGCCGTTCAGCAGGACCAACGACCTGCTGGTCCGCCAGGGCGCGCAGCCGGTGGACTGGCGGCTTCCCGCCACGGGGTGACCCCAGGGTGACCGAGGAGCCGAACGGTATCTGACATTCCTTGGATAAATACGGACAGATGCCGCCGGAGAAGGCCCTGCCCGAACACCCGGTTTCGATAAACCAGTAGCATGCGGCGCCATGAGCTCCCCCACTGGGCCCGCAAATGGCCTGCCCGTACGAATGCCGCGACCCCGCCAGACCGGACGGCACCGCCGGCCCGAGCCCGCGGTGGCGCCCGAGGGCGCGCCCGCGCTGGTGCTCGCCGTGCCCGGTGCCCCCTCGGCCGCCTCGCGGGGGATCGCGGAAGAGATCATCAGCATCGGCCGCTCCGAGCTGCCCGGCCTGGACGCCCGGGTCGGTTTCCTCGACGGTGACGACGCCACCGAGTTCCCGTCCCTGTCCGGCGTGCTGACCGCCGTCGCCCGCGATCGCGCCGCGCGCGCCGAGGCCGCCCGCGCCGCCGGGCAGGAGGTGCCCGCGCCGACCGGCCCGGACGCCGTGGCCGTTCCCCTGCTGGCCGGCCCCGACGGGGATCTGCTGCGCCGCATGCGCCAGGCCCTGATGGACTCCTCGGCCGCCGCCGAACTCGCCGACCCGCTCGGTCCGCACCCGCTGCTCGCCGAGGGGCTGCACGTGCGGCTGTCCGAGGCCGGTCTCGCCCGCGCCGACCGGGCCAGGCTCTTCAGCGTGACCACGGCCGCCGACGGCATCGTCCTGGCCACCACCGGTGGCGAGGAGGCCGTGCAGGCCGCGGGCATCACCGGCATGCTGCTGGCCGCCCGCCTCGCCGTGCCGGTGATGGCCGCCGCGCTGGACGAGGAGGGTTCGGTGGCCGCGATCGCCGACCAGCTCCGCCGCGAGGGTTCGACCCAGCTCGCGCTGGCCCCGTACCTGGTCGGCCCGGAAGCCGCCGAGGGACTCCTCGACACCGCCTGCAAGGAGGCCGGCTGCAGCGCCGCCGACGTGCTCGGCGCGTACCCCGCGCTCGGCAAGCTGGCCGTCGCGCAGTACTCCGCCGCCCTCGGGATCACCCAGGGCGCCGCCGCCCACTGACCTCCCCGGCTCATGCCGTACGTACGAGGGCCCGCGCCCCGGACTGTTCTGAATCGAACGGGCCGGGGCGCGGGCCCTCCTACGTGCGGCGGTACGGCGCCGTCCGGTGCCTCTGGAGGCTCAGCCGAAGACCACGCAGGTGGCGGCGGGCACGGCCACCGAGCCGGCCCGGCGCGGCTCGCCCGTCACTCGGTCCACGTCGAACCAGGTGACATCGCCGGAGCGCTCGTTGGCCGCGTACAGCCGGCGCCCCGAGGGGTCGGCGGCGAGATCGCGCGGCCAGTTGCCCCCGCACGGCACGGTGCTCGTGAGCAGCGGTTTCTCCGCGCCGTCGGCGAGGGAGAAGGTGGCGATGGTGTCGGCTCCACGGACGGCCGCCCAGACGAAACGGCCGTCGGACGAGGTCACGACGGCCGAGGGGTAGGCCGCTGCGGCCCCTGGAGCGCCCGTGGAAGCGATCGGAACCTCGCCGACCGGTTGGAGCTCGCCCGACTCCCCGTTCCAGCGGCAGACGGTCAGCTGCGGCTCCAGCTCGTGCAGTACGTAGACCACCTGGCCGGAGGGGTGGAAGGCGAGGTGCCGGGGGCCGGTCCCGGCACGCAGCGCGGTCTCGGCGTGGAGCGCCGGGGTTCCGGTGACGGGGTCGAGCGCGCAGACCCGTACCGAGTCGGTGCCGAGGTCGACGCTGAGCACCCAGCGGCCGCCGGGGGCGGGCAGCACCTGGTGGGCGTGCGGGCCCTTCTGCCGGCCGGAGTCGGGGCCCGAGCCCTGGTGGGCCAGTACGGCGGCGGGCTCCCCGATCGAGCCGTCGGCGGCGAGCGGGAGGCTGCTGACGCTGCCCGAGGTGTAGTTGGCGGTCAGCAGCCGGCGCCCGGCCACGCTGAGGTGGGTGGGGCCGGAGCCGCCGACGCGGACGACCTCGCCGAGGGGGACGAGCCCCGCGGCGGCGGTCCGGAAGGCGCCCACGGCGCCCTCCTCGGCCTCGCTCACGGCGTACAGCACGCCGGCGACGGGGTCGTGCGCCAGGTACGAGGGGTCCGCGACGGCGTCCGTGGCCGAGAGCGGGGTCAGCGCTCCGGTGGCCGGATCCACGGCCGCGGTGGTGACACCGCGGCCGCCCCCCGAGGTGAACGAGCCGATCCAGGCCCGGTGTTCGCCGCCGTGGGCCGTACGGTCCGTACCGCCCACACCACTGTCCGCGTCGCCCACGGGAGGCCCCTCTCCGCCGTTCCGGATCCGTTCCTGAGCGACGGTAACAGAAGGTCTAGACCAAATCCCGCCCTTGGGCCCGTTCTTGGGCGCCGGGATGGTGGACGTAAGCGGTCGAGCTCGGCCGGTCCTCGTAGGTGCGGTGGAAGACCGGGGTCGCCGACCCGGAGATGGGCGGCACGATCCAGGACCAGTCCGCGCCCACGTCACGACCCTTGCGCTCCTCCTTCTCCAGGTGGGTCAGGAAGCGCCGGGACTCCGTGTGGTGGTCGGCGATGGTGACCTTGGCCCGGTCGAAGGAGTGCAGCACCGCCCGGTTGAGCTCGACGAGGGCGCGGTCCTTCCAGAGGGAACGGTCGCTGGCGGTGTCGAGGCCCATGCGGCGGGCGACCGCGGGCAGCAGGTTGTAGCGATCGGTGTCGGCGAGGTTGCGGGCGCCGATCTCGGTGCCCATGTACCAGCCGTTGAAGGGCGCCGCCGGGTAGTGGATGCCACCGATCTCCAGGCACATGTTGGAGATCGCGGGTACGGCGTGCCAGCGCAGGCCCCAGTCCGACCAGCCGTCACCGCCCGCCGCTCCGTCGGGGTGCTCGATGGGCACCTCCAGCACGGCGTCCGCCGGGACGTCGAACCAGCGGGGTTTGTCGTCGACCCCCTGCACGACCAGCGGGAGGAGGTCGAAGGGGGTGCCGGGGCCGCGGGACCAGCCGAGGGCGAGCAAGGCGCTCGTGAGCTCGGCGTTGCGGGCGTCGCCGACGGTTATCGAGGGGTGGTCGCCGTAACCGGCGTACCGGACCAGCTGTTCGCTCC
This sequence comes from Streptomyces sp. NPDC058289, assembly GCF_042880975.1. NCBI lineage: Bacteria > Bacillati > Actinomycetota > Actinomycetes > Kitasatosporales > Streptomycetaceae > Streptomyces > Streptomyces sp. NPDC058289. The sequence goes on along the minus strand of NZ_JBHVYI010000003.1, from coordinate 89,285 downwards.
AGATGACCGGGCCGGGACGGTCCGGGGTGTCGGGGGCGAAGACCGTGATGGTGGGCCGGACCCGGCCGCCGTTGGTGGCCTCGCGCAGGTGCTCGAAGCACTCTTCGGCGATCCCGTCGGCGTCGGTGAGCCCGCGGCGGTCGCGTACGCGCAGCGAGTTCCAGTACAGCCTGCCTATGCAGCGGTTGCTGTTGCGCCACGCGACGCGGGCGCCGTGCTCCAGCTCCTCGGGAGTGTGCCGGTACGTACCCGTCTCGGCGAGCTCGGCCCGTACGGCGGCGAGCCGCTCGCGCGGATCACCCGCGTCCGCACTGCCGGCGTGCTCCCTGTGGAACAGTCGGATGAACTCCTCGGCCGCTTCCCACACCTGAGCGGTGCTGGAGCACTCTTGAAGTATTTCCATTCCGGGCGGTTACCCCCTGTCCGATCCGACCAGGTCCACCCCGCGCGCCGTATAGGGACGCCAGCCGGATGAATGTGCAATGAACAATCACCCGTTGTACACGCCGCAGGTCAGCGGTGTGCGGAAGGCGCGCCCGGAACACTCCTCCGTGTGATCTTCATCGATCGGCCTGCGCACGGGACATGGGGAGTCGTACCATCCGCGACAGTGCCGGACCGCACGCCGAGGCGCCTTCCGCGTCGCCCGGTCGCCCGACCGCTCAGAGGCGCGCCTCGTCGTGGATCACGCGGACCGCTGCGGTGGCGGCGACGACCGCGGAGCGGGCGGAGCCCAGCGCCTCGCGGGCCGCCTCCAGGCCGCCTTCGCGGGAGAGCAGGGCCGAGGCGTCGGCGGCGCAGTCGATCAAGTGCAAAGCCACCCGGGCGAGTTGCTCGTCGGAGCCGTATGCGTCGTCCACGGCTTTGCGCGCCCGGGCCAGCATGTCCAGCGCCTCGGTCAGTTCCGCCGGCGGAATCCTGCGCTCGGAACGAATGTTTCGCTTCACCGTCGCCACTCCCGCCACCGGTCATGTGGGTCATTTCGCGATCACCAGGCAGGAAGGATCCTGCCGTTCCCCTCCCCCGCGGCCAACGGGCCGGGGCATCCTGATCTTGCATTGCCGGAACAAGAAGGGGGTCCAGATGAACACCAACACCGCACATCCCGACATGGACGGCTGCACGTCGGTCTGCGGCGACTGCGCGGCCGGTTACCGAAGGGCATTACGCGAGGGCGGCTTATCGGGGACCGTTCCGAGGTGCCTGATCGCTTTCGGGCTGCTGCGGAAACTGGAGGGCTCCACCGAGCACCTCCCGGTACCGCCCTCGGTCGCCGCGATCACCCTCGCGCGGCCGATCAAACGGGCCATCCTGGACCAGCGGGCCGCGCTCGACACGCTGATCGCCTCACTCTCCCCGCTGGACGCCGTCTACCGGCACGAACGCCAGCGCCACAAGGCCCACGTACAGCCGCTGATCGGCCGCGAGGTCATCGACACCGCCGTTCAGGGAGCCCTGGAGACCTGCTCGGAGGAACTGCTCAGTGCGCACCCCGAGGGCGGCCGTCCCTCCGGGGCGCTGGCCGACGCGCTGCCCCGCGATCTCTCCCCGGCCGGCCGGGGAGTTCGCCAGCGCACGATCTACGGCCACACCGTCCGGGCGCACGGCCCGACGCTCGCCCACATCGAACGGGTCACCCAAGAGGGCGCCGAGGTACGGACGGTGGGCGAAAGGTTCGAGCGGCTGATCGTGTGCGACCGGTCGGCCGCGTTCATCGCTGTCCTCACCGAGAGCGGAAAGGAGGCGTACGCCCTGGAAATCCGCGAACCCGGCCTGATCCAATACCTCACGAAAACCTTCGAGGCCGTGTGGGAACGGGCCGTCCCCGTCGAGTTCGACACGACGGGACAACGCCCTCCCCGGCTCACCGACGAAATCCAGCACGCGATTCTCGAACTCATGGTGAGGGGGCATACGGACGAGGCCATTTCCAAACGGCTCGGCCTGAGCACCCGCACCATCGGCGCGCACATCAAACGCGCTTCGACCCGCTTCGGAAGCCGCAGCAGGGCCGAACTCGGTTTCAGCCTCGCGAAGGCCGGAGTCCTCGACACCGGCCGGGACGCGCCCGGCACCCCGGGGTCAGGCGCCCACCAGCCGGGAGCGTGACGCGCTGCGCAGGGGTCCGTCGAGCTGGGCGAGAAGCCGCTCCAGACCGTGCAGGTGCGCCAGCGCGGGCCCCGAGGCGGCCCGCGCGGGGTTCACGGCCGCCGCGGCCGGCCGGAGCTCCGCCTCCGCGGCACGTTCCGCTTCCGGCGCCAGCAGGGCTTCCACCGCGGCCTCCACGCGCCAGCACGCCGCCGCGAGCCGGGCGTCGTGGCTCGCGTCCGGGTCCGCCGCCACCGAGACCAGTCCGCGGACCTCCACGGCGCATTCGTCGAGCAGCGCGAGCACCCGGCGGGCCCTGGCCTTGCGGCCGCGGTAGGGGCTCAGCGGGTGGACGAGCGGAGCCAGGGAGAGCCGTACCCGGCCCAGGAACAGTTCCAGCTCCGCGGCGTGCGGCGCGGGGTCGGCGACCGGGGAGCCGGCGAGCCGGGCCGCGGCCTCGGCCGTGCAGGTGCGCACGCAGCGCAGGGCGCGCTGGATCCACATGTCGTTGGTCGCGTGGGTGGTCACCGGGAGCACCAGGATCACGGCCAGCCCGGCGCACACCGCGCCGACGGCCGTCTGCTCCAGGCGCAGCACGAGCAGACCCGGATCGAGTACGCCCAGCAGTCCGTAGAGCAGGCCGGCCATCACCGTCACGGCCAGCATCATCCAGCTGTAGGACACGGCGGCGGTGTAGAAGATCCCGAAGACGCAGAGCGCCACCAGGGCGGCCGTGGGCGCCGGCGCCCCGTTCAGCGGGATGGCGATCAGCAGGCCCGCGCCGATCCCGAACACCGTGCCGAGCACCCGGCGGAAGCCGCGGACCAGGGTCTCGCCGCGCGAGGCGGTGTTGACGAAGATCCACCAGGTGGTGCCGACAGCCCAGTACCAGCGGTCCTCCGACAGGAGCTGGCCGATGCCCAGCGCGACCGCGCAGGCGGCGGTGGCCTGGAAGGCCTGGCGGGTGGTCGGCCGGGCCAGCCCGGTCCCGGGCGGCGCGGGCGGTACGGCGGCGGGCGGTACGCGGCGCTCGATCGGCCACAGCACGAACCGCACGGCGCCGGCCGACAGGAGGGCCAGTGCGACGGCCGCGTAGAGCTCGGGCAGCTGCCCCGGCCGGGCGTGCAGGAATTGCGTGATGAAGAAGTTCATGAACGCGAAGATCCCGAGGGCGTGGCCGCGCGCCCCCCACCGGCGGGCGTAGACCCCGGCGAACACCACGGCGACGAACACCGCGTCGCGGGCCTGCGGTACGCCGTGCAGGGTGGTGGCCAGGGCCAGCACGGGGAAACCGGCGGCCGGCAGGAGGGCGGTGGTCACCCGCTGGGCGCGCACGGTCGAGTCGGTCACCGTGAAGAGGGCGAGCAGGGCCGCCAGTCCCCCGGTGATCGACGCGACGAGCGAGAGCCCGCAGAGCTCGGCCACGGCCACGGCGAGAGCGACGCCGACGACGGCCCGGGACGCGTTCCTCAGCCTTGCGCGCCCCGGATCCGGAGCCACGAACATCCTCTTCACGGCGGTGTGCCGCCCCCCTTGCGATGGAGCACGCCGGGCCCGCTTCCGCCCGGGGGTGGTGGGCGGTGGACGGGCACGGCGAAGGCGCCACGGTCCGGAGCGGCTTCGTTGCCGTCCGGCGCTGCGTGGCGCCGTAGATACATGGATACGACACAGATAAGCACCCACGGGTGCAATGGCTCAACTCAGCCCGCTCCCACTGGGCCATTGGCACAGCAGATGGCGGTGATCTTCGGCCATGAGGAGACCAACGGACCCGCCCGGCGGCGTACCGCTGTTCGCGTCCCCGAAGGCGGAGCGGCGGGTCAGCCCCCGGGGGCGTGCTCGGTCGGGACGCACAGGACCGGGACCGGGGAGAGGTGCAGGAGTTTGTGCGGGGTGGATCCCAGCAGGGCGCCGCGGATCGGGCTGTCGCCCCAGCTCCCCACGATGATCACCCGGGCGTCGTGCCGTTCGGCGGCGGCGAGCAGTGCCTGGGCCGGCTTCTCGTCGGCCACCACGACCGTGGACGGAACTCCCGCCTCGTCGGCGGCCTCCACGGCTCTCGCGAGCGCGCTGCGGCCGGCCTCCCGGACGGCTTCCCGGTGCGCGCGGTACTCCTCGCCGGTGGGGCCGGGGGCGGCGGCCCCGTAGACGAGGACGAGCGGCTCGCCGAAGGCGGTGGCCACCTCCAGGGCCACGCGCAGGGCGCGCTCGGCGCCGGGCGACTCGTCGTACCCGAGGACGACGGACATCGGGGCTCCTCTCCGGCTTCCGGCCGGTGCTGCGGGGTGACACGGGACTGCGGGTTACGGGGCTACGGGACTGCGGGGCTGCGGCGTTCAGGGCTTCGGGACTTCCGGGCTCCGGGACTTCTTGGGCGCGTGGACGAGGGCCGGGTCGGCGACGCCGCGCCGCTCCTGCCAGAAGCGGCCGTCCCTGATCCGCCAGAAACACATGACGAGGACGCCGACGACGGCGATGCCGATCCCGATGACCAGCGGCGGGCCGAGCCCGAACCAGGAGACGCCGCTCGCCGAGTTCTCCGGGTCGGACATGTCGTCGACCGACTGCACGAGCAGCCAGGCCAGCAGGCCGGCGCCGAGCACCGGGCCGAGGCCGATCAGCAGGAAGTTGTGCACGCTCTCCAGCAGGTGGCGCCGGTAGTAGACGGCGCAGGCCAGGCCGGTGAGCGCGTAGTAGAAGGAGATCAGCAAGGAGAGTGCGGTCAGCGAGTCCAGGAGGGCGTTCTCGCTGATCTGGTTGACCGCGAGGTACCAGGCGATGGCGATGCCGGCCACCCACCAGGTGCTCACGTCCGGGGTCCGGAACCGGGGGTGGATGTGCGAGAGCTTCGGCGGCAGCGCGTGTCGGCGGGCCATGGACAGGGCGGTGCGGGAGGCGGGGATGATCGTGGTCTGGGTGGAGGCGAGGGCGGAGGTGCAGACGGCGAGCAGGACGACCCAGTCCCAGCCGCCCATGACCTCGTGCGCGAGGACCGCGAAGACGGCCTCCTCCTCGCCGGCGTTCTCGGCGAGGAACTTCGTCCCGGCGTAGCCGACGACCGCGAAGCCGACGGACAGGTACGTCACCAGCAGGACGACGGTGGACCAGATGCCGGCCTTGCCGGGTGCGGTGGCCGAGTTCTCGACCTCCTCGGTGAGGTTGACCGCCGACTCCCAGCCCCAGTAGATGAACACGCCGAGCAGCAGCCCGCCGGTGAGGGCGGCGCCGCCGGCGCCGAAGGGGTTGAGCCACTCGAGCGCGGGTCTGGTGCCGTCGAGGCTGCTGGTGCCGGCGTAGACGCGGTAGAGGGCGACCACGGCGAAGACCAGCAGGAAGAAGACCTGGGCGAGGATCAGGACGTCCTGGAGCCGGGCCGACATCTCGGTGCCGATGACGCAGACCGCGGTCATGGCCAGGATCACGACGACGGTCAGGCTCTGGCGCAGCGCCTCGTTCGCGGCCCAGCTGTCGAGTCCGGCGGCGAGCAGTCCGAAGTGGACGGCCACGTCGGCCAGCGAGCCGATGACGAGGACGCCGGTCATCGCGATGGCCCAGCCGCCGAGCCAGCCCGCCCAGGGGCCCATGGCGCGCGTCACCCACGAGAAGGTGGTCCCGCAGTCCTGGTCGACCTTGTTGAGGTAGTAGAAGGCGGCGGCGATCAGCAGCATCGGGACGAAGGAGGCCAGCATGACGCCGGGCGCGTAGATGCCGGCGAGTGCGACGATCGGCCCGATGACCGCGGCCAGGGAGTAGGCGGGCGAGGTCGAGTTCAGGCCGATGACGAGCGCGTCGAGGAAGCCGATCGCGTTGGCCTTGAGCCCCGGTTCCGCTTCGGCGGAGTCCCCGGCGGCGGAGTCCGTGACGGCCCTCGCTCCCGGTTCCGGCGCCGGTTCCGGGGGCTCAGGGGGCACGCCGTCCGAGCCATGGTGGGCCATGTACGCATCGTCACGCAGACGGGGCCGGCGCGCGAGGCGGGGGCGTCAGGGGCGGGTGTTCCAGCCCGCGACCACGGGCAGGCCGTGCTCCGTGGACAGCATGCTGAAGGTGCCCGTACGGAGCAGGAAGAGGCGTCCCGCCTCGGGCGGCAGACCGAGGTAGCGGGCGGTCAGCACCCGCAGCAGGTGCGCGTGGGCCACCAGGACGACATTGCCCCGGTCGGCGTGCAGCACCTCGGCCGCCCGGGCGAGCACCCGGTCCGCGCGGGCCCCCACTTGGGCGGCGTTCTCGCCGGGGTGCTCCTCGTCGCCGGGTGGCACCCCGTCGGTCCACAGGGACCAGTCGGGGCGCTCGCGCAGGATCTCGGCGGTGGTGATGCCCTCGTAGCCGCCGTAGTCCCACTCGTACAGGTCGGGGTCGGTGGCCGCGCCGGTCAGGCCGGCGAGCTCCGCCGTGGCGGCCGCCCGGCGCAAGGGGCTGGTCAGGACCAGGGCGGGGCTGCGGTCGCGGAAGTACGGGAAGAGAGAGATGGCCTCCTCGACCCCGCGCGGGGTCAGCGGGACGTCGGTGCGCCCGGTGTGCCGTCCGGTCGCGCTCCAGGCGGTCTCGCCGTGCCTCACCAGCAGCAGATCGCTCACTCTCCGGACCCTAGTCCCTGCGCGTCCCTGCGGCATCGCGGCACGGTCCCTGCGGCGTGCGGTGCAGGATCCGGGCGCGGCGGGGGCTGGGCCGGGTCCGGATCCGGCGCGGCGGGGGCTGGGCCGGGTCCGGATCCGGCGCGGCGGGGGCTAGGTCGGGTCCGGATCCGGGGCATCTCGGTGCCTCGGCGAAATCGATGCGCAAGCGGTGCAAGTTGGCCTGCGCGGCCCCGCTCGCGAGGCTCGGGGGCATGAACGACCAGGACGACGCCCGGCTGGCGGCGGGGTTCGCGGCGGGTGACGAGGAGTGCGTGGCGGCGGTCTACCGGCGCTGGCGGCCTCTGGTGCACGCCCTCGCCCGGCGCTCGCTCGGCGACGAGCGGGAGGCCGAGGACGTGACCCAGCAGGTCTTCCTCGCCGCGTGGCGGGGCCGCGGCGGATACCGGCCCGGGCCGGGCGGCCTCGGGGCCTGGCTGACCGGCATCACACGGCACAAGGTGGCCGACGCCCTGGAGGCCCGCACCCGGCGGGCCCGGGTGGTCCAAGCCGCCGCGCGCGTCTGCGTGCAGGCCCGGTCGGAGCCGGGCCCGGAGCGGGCCGTGGAACGGGTGGTGCTCCTCGGCGAGTTGGCCCGGCTGCCCTCGGCGCAGCAGCGGGTGCTGCGGCTCGCCTTCTACGCGGACCTGACCCAGTCGCAGATCGCGGACCGCACCGGGCTCCCGCTCGGCACCGTCAAGAGCCACATGCGGCGGGCGCTGCAGGTTCTGCGGCAGTCCCTGGAGCATTCCCTCGAGCATTCCCTCGAGCGCGGGGTGCCAGAACCGATTCGATGACGGCCAGCCCCGAGCGGAGCCCGAACAGCCGCTCGGCGCGGGCGGGCGGGGCCGCGGCCGCGGCGCCCCAGCCGGGCCCGGCGAGCAGCAGCGCCGAGTGGCCGCGGGCGCCGCGCGGGCCCCACTCGATGTCCGCCACCGACCTGGCGAGGGAGGCGTCCGCGGTCGTACGGGACTGCGCCCACAGGACGACCGCCCGCGGACCCGTCCGCCGGACTGCGTCGCGCAGGGCGTCGGCAGGCAGGGCCGCCCCGAACATCCGTACCGGCAGGGCCCGTTCGCCGAGAGTGGCGGCCAGCGCCTCCATCGGCAGGCTGTGTTGCTCCCCGGGCGTGCAGGCCAGCAGCACGGGCGGGGCCGGGAACGGCTCCGGGGCGGGCCGGATCCGGTGCAGGGCCGCGGAGACGTACCAGGACAGGAGGTGCTCGACCTCGACGTAACGCTCCCCCGCCGTGGCCCACTTGCGGCCCACGGCGTGCAGGGTCGGCGCGATGACCTCCTCCCAGGCGGTGACCGGGCCCAGCTCCGCGAGCACGGCCGCCAGCAGGTCCTCCACGGCCGGCGCGTCCAGTCGTACGGCGGCCCGCGCGAGCCCCCTGCACTCCGGGCGGACGTCCCCGAGGCGCAGCGCGCGGGGCCCTCCGGGGGTCGGGGCGGCGGCATCCGATGCGGGCGGGCCGTCCGGGGCGGCGCCCCGGGCCACCCGGGCGGCTTCGGACGGGGGTGCGCCCTGGGCGGTGAGGCGGCACATCAGCTCCAGCCGGGCGATGTCCGCGGGGGTCCAGCGCCGGTGCCGGCCCGCTTCGCGGCGGTCCGGGCCGATGGCATAGCGGCGCTCCCAGGAACGCAGCGTGGTCGGGGAGACGCCGAGGCGCCGGGCGACCGCCCCGGTGCCGAGGGCTACGGGCGGGGGCTGCAGCTGGGGCTGCGGGGGTTCGGGCTCCACCGCTCCACCGTACGGCGCGGCGGGCGGGCGGGGGGTCACGCGGAGCCCGGGCGCCCTGCGGAGCCCGCGCGTCCTGCAGATCCCGGCACCGGCCTCTGCCCCTGCCCCTCCCCCTCCCCGGCTTCCGGCCCCGCCCCGCGGCCCGTGCGGAAGCGGTCGAGGCCGTCGGCGAGGCCGACCAGCGGGTCGGGGTAGTCGTAGCCCGCCCGTTCCAGGCCGGGAAGCCGCCAGGGCTCGTGCACGCGCGGGGCGGGGAGTCCGGCCAGTTCGGGGACCCAGCGGTGGACGTAGCTGCCGTCGGGGTCGTACCGCAGGCCCTGGCGCACCGGGTTGAGGACCCGGTTGGGGCGGGTGTCGGTGCCCGTGCCCGCCACCCACTGCCAGTTGAGCTGGTTGTTGGCGAGGTCCCCGTCGACGAGGAGGTCCATGAAGTGGCGGGCTCCGACGCGCCAGTCGACGTACAGGGTCTTGGCGAGGAAGCTCGCGACCAGCAGCCGGCCCCGGTTGTGCAGCCAGCCCTCGTGGGCCAGTTGGCGCATGGCCGCGTCCACGACCGGGTAGCCGGTGCGGCCCTCCTTCCATGCCCGGGTGTCCTCCTCGGCGTCGGGGCCGGTGCGCCAGCGGTCGCCGCGGTCCCGATAGTCCGCGGTGGCGACTTCGGGCCTGGCCGCGAGCACCTGGTGATGGAAGTCGCGCCAGCACAACTGCCGTACGAAGGCCTCCGCGCCGGGGCCACCGGCAGCGCGGGCGCGGTGCACGGCCTCGGCGGGCGAGAGCGTGCCGAAGTGCAGGTGCGGGGAGAGCCGGGAGGTGGCGTCGGCGGCCATGTCGTCGTGGGTCTCGGGGTAACGGTCGATGCCGGAGCGCAGCCACCGGGCCAGCAGTCGGCGCGCCTCGGACTCCCCTCCGGGGGCGAGACCCGGGGAGGTGCCGGTGACGGCGGCACGCTCGGGCAGGGGCTCGGAGCGGATCGCGTCGGGCACCGGGACGGCGCGGGGCGCGGGAGCGGCGGCCCGCAGGGGGTGCTCCGACCAGCGGCGGTGGTACGGGGTGAAGACGGCGAAGTGGTCCGACCCGGTGGACCCGGTGGGAGTGACGGCCCCCGGGGCGACCGCGGTGATCACGGCGTCGTGGACGTGGAACCGCCTGCCCTCCGCTTCGAGGGCCACGCGCAGCCGCTCCTCGCGCGCATGGGCGTAGGCGCTGACTCCGGCCGCCATGTGCACTTCGTCCGCGTCGGCCTCCCGTACGAGGGCCATGGTCGCGGCGACCGGATCGCCGGACCGTACGACGAGGCGGCCGCCGCGGGAGCGCAGCCCGGCATCGAGGCCGGCGAGGCAGTCGGCGAGGAAGGCGAGCCGGTTGGGCGGGGCGGCGATCGACGGATCGCGCACGAAGAGCGGCACGACCTGCGCCGAGGAGGACAGGGCGGCCCGCAGCGGCGGATGGTCGTGCAGCCGGAGGTCGGAGGTGTAGAGGACCACCGCGACGTTCATGGGGTTCGCTCCGCGTGGGGGATGGGGGGACGGACTGTCGTGAGGTACTTCGCCGCCGGGCCCGCTCCCGGATGCGGGGGCGGTGACTTCGGCCCCGCCCGAGCTCCGGATCCGCCCGCGCTCCGGCCCTGTCCGGGTGCGGCCGCGCCGGCCCGTCCGCGTGGGACCCCGTCCGCGGGTGTGCCGGGGCTACGCCGCAGCACTGTCGGCGTCGTCCGCGCGCTCCGCCGCGCGGGCGATGTTGCGTGCCATGCCACCGAAGACGACGGCGTGGAACGGTGACACGCTCCACCAGTACACATGGCCGAGCAGGCCGTGCGGATGGAACAGCGCCCGCTGGCGGTATCGGGATCCGGCTTCCCCCGGGGACGGTGGATCGACGTGCAGTTCCAGCCAGGCCAGCCCCGGCAGCCGCATTTCGGCGCGCAGCCGCAGCAGCCGGCCCGGTTCGATCGCCTCCACCCGCCAGAAGTCCAGGGAGTCCCCCACCCGCAGCCGCGCGGCGTCCCGGCGGCCGCGCCGGATGCCGACTCCGCCGACGAGCCGGTCCAGCCAGCCCCGTACGGCCCAGGCGAGCGGGAAGGAGTACCAGCCGTTCTCCCCGCCGATGCCCTCCACCACCCGCCACAGCGCCGCGGCCGGTGCCTCGACGGTCAGCTCCCGACGATCGGTGTAGAGGCTGCCGCCGGCCCAGTCGGGGTCGGTGGGCAACGGGTCGCTCGGTGCGCCCGGAACGGCGGCGGAGGACCAGCGGGTGGTCACCCGGGCCTCGCGGATGCGTCGGAGGGCCAGTGCAAGGGCCTCGTCGAAGCCGATGGGCGCGCCCGGCGGGTCCGGGACGTGGACGGCGATGTCGTGCTCCGCGCAGACCACCTCGTGCCGCAGGGATTCGGCGAGCGGCCGGGCCAGCGCCCTCGGCACGGGGGTGACCAGGCCGATCCAGTGGCTGGACAGCCTCGGAGTGAGCATCGGGACCCGCAGGATGAGGCGGGCGGGCAGCCGCGCGACGGCGGCGTAGCGGCGCATCATCTCCTCGTACGTGAGCACGTCGGGCCCGCCGATGTCGAAGGCCCGGTTCACCTCGGGCGCCATGCCCGCGCTGCCGACGAGGTAGCGCAGCACGTCGCGGACGGCGATGGGCTGGCAGCGGGTGCCGACCCAACTGGGGGTGACCATGACGGGCAGCCGTTCGGTCAGGTAGCGCAGCATCTCGAAGGAGGCGGACCCGGACCCGATGACGACGGCGGCGCGCAGCACGGTCGCCGGAACGGATCCGGCGAGGAAGATCTCGCCGACCTCGGCGCGGGAGCGCAGGTGCGGTGAGAGGCTCCGGACGGGGATGTCCGCGGGGGTGAGGCCGCCGAGGTAGACGATGCGGCGGACCCCGGCGGCGCGGGCCTCGTCCGCGAAGGCTCGGGCGGCGTCCCGGTCGCGTTCCTCGAAGCCGGATCCGGTGCCGAGGGAGTGCACGAGGTAGTAGGCGACGTCGATGCCGGTCATCGCCCCCGCGAGGGACGGGGGGTCGGTGACGTCTCCCCGGACGATCTCGGCGTCCCCGGCCCAGGGATGGTCGCGCAGTTTTTCGGGGGTGCGGGCCAGGCAGCGGACCCGGTGCCCGGCGTCCAGGAGTTCGGGTACGAGGCGTCCGCCGATGTATCCGCTGGCCCCGGTGACCAGGCAGTTCTTGCCCGTCATGGCTGTCTCCGCTCTTCGCGCCCTGCTCTTCGGTACCTCCGCCCCCTGCTTCCGATTCGCCGCGGCGCGCCGGATCGGATGCGGGATTCCCCCGGACGGCACATCCAAGAGCCCCCTCGGCTCCGAAGAAGGGGTGCCGGGGTGCCCCGGGTGACGGGGTGACGAGAGAGGTACACGATGACCGAGCGAGGGGCGCCGCGCCCGCGGACGGCCGTGATCGGCGGGGGCGTGTCGGGGCTGACGGCGGCGTACGTCCTCGCGCGCTCGCACGAGGTGACCCTGTACGAGGCGGACGACCGGCTGGGCGGGCACGCGCACACCCACGAGCTCAAGGGGCCGGACGGGGTGGTGCGCGCGGTGGATTCGGGATTCATCGTCCACAACGACCGCACCTACCCGCACCTGCTGCGGCTCTTCGGCGAGTTGGGGGTGGCCACCCGGCCGACGACGATGAGCCTGTCGGTCCACTGCGAGGGGTGCGGGCTGGAGTACGCGGGTGCGCGGGGGCCGCGCGGGCTGTTCGCCCGGCGCCGGTCCGCCGTGAACCCGGAGTACCTGAGGATGCTGGCACGGATCCCGGCGTTCCACCGGCGGGCCAGGAGACTGCTGGCCACCACCACCGCGACCGCGACCGCGACCGGCGAGATCACCCTGGCCGAATTCCTGGAACGGGGCCGCTTCGGGGCCTACTTCACCGCGCACTTCGCGATCCCGCTGGTCGCCTCGGTGTGGTCCTGCCCGCCGAACACGGCGCTCGGGTACCCGGCCCGCTACCTGTTCCGGTTCCTGGAACACCACGGCATGCTGTCGGTGGGCGGCTCGCCGAACTGGCGTACGGTCGAGGGCGGCTCGGCGCGCTACGTCGAGCGGGTCCGCGATCGGCTGGACGCCGTGTGCCTCGCCGCTCCCGTACGGGCGCTCGCGCGCACCCCGCAGGGCGTGTCGGTCACCACCGCCGGCGGGGCCACCGACCTCTACGACGCGGTGGTCGTCGCCGTCCACGCCGATCAGGCGCTGCGCTTGCTGGCCGATCCGACGGACGCGGAACGCGCCGCGCTCGGCGCCTTCCGCTACTCCCGCAACCGGACCGTGCTGCACACCGACACCTCGGTGCTGCCGCGCACGCCCGGCGCCCGGGGCTGCTGGAACTACCGGCTCTCGGGGTGCCGGCCGGCCGATGCGCACGTACGGGTCAGCTACGACATGAACCGGCTCCAGGGGCTGGACGGGCCGGAGCCGTACGTGGTCACGCTGAACGCGGACGACGAGGTGCGGCCGGAGTCGGTCCTGGCCGAGATGGAGTACGAACACCCCGTCTACACCACGGAGTCGGTGGCGGCCCAGCGGCTCCTGCCCGCCCTGTCGGGGCCCGTGACGGCCTTCGCCGGCGCCTATCACGGGTGGGGGTTCCACGAGGACGGCTGCCGCTCGGGCGTGGAGGCCGCCGCCGCGCTGGGGGTGACGTGGTGAGTCCCGGCCCGGCGGAGCCCCGTCTCTACCTGGCCGACGTACGGCACGTCCGGTCGGGCGGGAGCAGCTACCGGCTCCGGCACCGGACGTACCTGTGGCTGGTGGACCTCGACCGACTGCCGCCCCTCCCCCGGCCGTTGCAGCCGCTCGCCCGGTTCGAGGCCCGTGACCACTTCGGCGGCGGCGCCCCCTCCATCCGAGCCGGACTGGATGCGTTCCTCGCGGCGCGCGGCGCCGGACTCCCCGCGGGTTCCCGGGTGTTGATGCTGGCGCACGCCAGGGTGCTCGGCCACGTCTTCAACCCGCTGACCGTGTACTGGTGTCACGGACCTGACGGTTCCCTGCGCCAGGTGGTCGCCGAGGTGCACAACACGTACGGCGAACGGCACTGCTACCTGCTCCCTCCGGAGACCGCCCGGGGCGACCTCGACGTCGCCCCGGTCCCCAAGGAGTTCTACGTCTCCCCCTTCCTCGCGGTGGAAGGCGCCTACCGCATGCAGCTGCCCGAGCCGGGCGAACACCTCGCGCTGACCGTGCGGCTGGCCGGCGGTTCGGACGGCGCCCGCCTGACCGCGACCGTCCGCGGCGCACGCCGCCCCGCCGGCGCCCGCGGACTGCTGCGCGCCGCGCTGCGCCGGCCCTGGTCCACCGCCGCCGTCAGCGTCGGCATCCGCTACCACGGCGTCCGGCTGTGGCTGCGCGGGCTGCCGGTCCGCCCGCGACCCCGACACGTACCCCAGGAGGGCCTGAAGTGAGCACGTCGACCACCACCACCGCCGCCGCCCCGGCCGTACCGCCCTGCTCCCGGGCCAGGGCCGCCGTCGGGCGGCTGCTGATCCGCCGGGCCCTGGACCGGCTGCCGCTCCAGGTCCGGATGGGCCCCGACGGGACCCTGGGGCGGGGCGGCCCCGCGATGGCGGTGTACGACCCGGAGGCCTTCGAACGCCGGATCGCGGCGGAGGGACTGATCGGCTTCGGCGAGTCGTACCTGGCCGGGGAGTGGGACGCGCGCGACCCGGTCGCCGTCCTGACCGTGCTGGCCGGGCACGTGACGGGGCTGGTACCGGCTCCGCTCCAGCGGCTGCGCGGCCTGTGGGCCTCCCGACACCCGGCCTCGGACCGCAACACCCCGGACGGCTCGCGGACGAACATCCAGCGCCACTACGACCTGTCCAACGAGCTCTTCGCCGAGTTCCTCGACCCCACGATGACCTACTCCTCGGCGGTGTTCCGCACCCTGCCCGCCGGCCGGGAGGAGCTCGCCGAGGCCCAGCACCGCAAGATCGACATGCTGCTGGACCTGGCGGGGACCGGTCCGGGCACCCGGCTGCTGGAGATCGGCACGGGCTGGGGCGAGCTGGCCGTCCGGGCGGCCCGGCGCGGGGCGCACGTGGTCACCCTGACCCTGTCGCGGGAGCAGCGGGAGCTGGCCCTGCGCCGGATCGCGGCCGTCGGGCTGTCCGACCGCGTCGAGGTGCGGCTGTGCGACTACCGGGAGGCCGAGGGGAGTTACGACGCCATCGTGAGCGTCGAGATGATCGAGGCGGTCGGCGCCGAGTACTGGCCGGTGTACTTCGCCACGCTGGACCGGCTGTTGGCGCCCGGCGGGCGGGTCGCGCTGCAGGCGATCACCATGCCGCACGAGCGGATGCTCGCCACCAGGGACACGTACACCTGGATCCACAAGTACATCTTCCCCGGCGGCATGCTGCCGTCGGTGCGGGTGGTGGAGGAGATGGCGCGTTCGCACACCGGGCTGCGCGTGACCCGCTCCGAGGCCTACGGGGCCCACTACGCGCAGACCCTGCGGCTGTGGCGGGAGCGCTTCGCCGAGCGGGCCGACCGGGTGGCGGAGCTGGGCTTCGACGCGACGTTCCGGCGGATGTGGACCTTCTACCTGGCCTACTGCGAGGCCGGGTTCGCCTCCGGCTACCTGGACGTGCACCAGTTCCTGCTGACGGCCGAGACCGTCGGCAGCGCGGCGGCGCCGCCCCGGGGCGGTGGTCCCCGGTGAACTGGGGCGACTTCGGAATCAACCTGGCCGTCTCGGCGGGGGCGGCCCTCGCCGTCATGCTGGCCGCCTTCGCCGTCGGGGTCCGCCTGCGCAGGCACCGCGGAGTGGACGTGGCCTGGGGTCTGGGCTTCGTCTCCGTCGCAGTGGCCACGTACGCACTCTCGGGCGGCCGGCACCCGCTGCCGGCGGTCCTGGCGGTGGTGTGGGGCCTGCGGCTGGCCGGGCACATCGCGTGGCGGGGCCGGGGGCACGGCGAGGACCCGCGCTACGAGCGACTGCTCTCCAAGGCTCCGGGCAACCGGAACCTGTACGCGCTGCGCATGGTCTACCTGCTCCAGGCGGGCCTGGTCTGGCTGGTCTCGCTGCCCGTGCAGGCGGCGGCGTACGCGACCGGGCGTCCCGGGGTCCTGGCGGTGGCGGGCGCGGCGCTGTGGCTGTGCGGGCTGCTCTTCGAGGCGGTCGGCGACCACCAGCTGGCCCGGTTCAAGGCCGATCCCGCGAACCGGGGACGGATCATGGACCGGGGCCTGTGGTCCTGGACCCGGCACCCGAACTACTTCGGCGACTTCTGCGTGTGGTGGGGGCTGTCGCTGACCGCCTGGACCTCGGGCGGAGCGGTGGCGGCGTCGGTGGTCTCCCCTCTCGTGATGTCGTACCTGCTGATCGGCGGCAGCGGGAAGCGGCTGCTGGAGCGGCACATGGCGGAGCGCCCCGGCTACGCCGCGTACCGGGCCCGGACCAGCGGATTCCTGCCCCTGCCGCCCTGGCGAGCGCGGCGCCACCGCAGGTCACAGGGGGTTTGATCCGGGACGCATGATGACGCATTGGTACAGTCGCGGCATGGCGGTGGACGAGCTCGACACACGGATCCTGCGCCTGCTGATCGAGCAGCCGCGCACCAGCGTCCGGGAGTACGCCCGGATCCTCGGCGTCGCGCGCGGCACCCTCCAGGCCCGGCTCGACCGGCTGGAGCGCACCGGGGTGATCACCGGAACCGGCCCCGTGCTCTCCCCCGCCGCGCTCGGGCATCCCGTCCTGGCCTTCGTGCACATCGAGGTCACGCAGGGGCACCTGGACGAGGTCGGCGATGCGCTGGCCTCCGTACCGGAGATCATCGAGGCCTTCTCCATCACCGGCGGCGGGGACCTGCTGACCCGGGTGGCCGCGCGGGACAACGCGCATCTGGAGGACGTCATCCAGCGGCTGATCCGGCTGCCCGGCGTCGTGCGCACGCGGACCGAGGTCGCGCTGCGCGAGCGGGTGGCGCACCGACTCCTTCCCCTGGTCGAGTCCGTGGGACGAGCGGCGCGCAAACCCTGACAAGATGGTAGGGACAGGAATAAGGCAGGCACCGGCAGGACGGGCACAACGGATGATCTCCGTCATATTCGATCTCGACGGCACCCTCGTGGACAGCGAGCCGAACTACTACGAGTCCGGGCGGCGCACCCTGGAGCGCCACGGGGTCCCCGATTTCACCTGGGAGCAGCACTCCCGGTACATCGGCATCGGCACCCTGGAAACCCTCGAGATCCTCCGGGACGAGTACGGGATCGCGGCCCCGGTGGAGCAGTTGCTCGCCGAGCAGAACGCCGCCTACCTGGAGCTCGCCCGGACCCACACCGAGGCCTACCCCGAGATGAGCGCGTTCGTGCGGCGGCTGCACTCCGAGGGCGTCCCGATGGCGGTGGCCTCGGGCTCCTCGCGCGAGGCGATCGACGCGGTCCTGTCCGGCACCGGGCTGGACACGCTGCTGACCACGGTGGTCTCCGCCGAGGAGGTCGCCCAGGGCAAGCCCGCCCCGGACGTGTTCCTCGAGGCGGCGCGCCGGCTGGGCGCGGACCCCGCCGACTGCGTGGTCGTCGAGGACGCGGCGCCGGGCGCCCTGGCCGCGCACGCGGCGGGCATGCGCTGCGTGGCCGTCCCGTACGTGGCGGCCACCGCGGACGACCCGGCCTTCGCGGCGGCCGGGCTGCTCTTCCCCTCCGGGCAGACGGAGTTCAGCGCGGAGAGCGCCTACACCTGGCTCACCGCCGTGCAGGCGGCCTGAGCCGTCCGGACGCCCCGGGCTCGGCTCTTCTCCGGCGGCCCGGGGTCCGGCATGCTCTGGCGTCCTGGGGGCGGCCCTGTCACCATGCCGGGGTGACCGCCACCCTGACGCCCCCGGGCTCCGAGCGCGGACCGCGCCGCTGGCCCCTGGTGGGGAACCTGCCCGCCTTCGCCCGCGACCCGCTGGCCTTCTTCGAGTCGCTGCGCGACGAGTACGGGGACTGGGTGCCCTGGGCGCTCGGCCCGCAGCGCAACGTCCTGGTCTCACTGCCGGAGCACGCCGGTGAGCTCCTCGGCGCCGTGGAGTCCACCTTCAGTCCGACCGAACTGGGATGGGCCTTCCGGCAGTTGCTGGGCAACGGGGTGGTCGTGGCCACCGGCGAGGACTGGCGGCGCAAGCGAGCGCTGGTCCAGCCCTCGGTGCGCCCGCGCCAAGTGCGCTCGTACGCGGGCACGATGGTGGAGTGCGCCGACGCGCTGGTCTCCGGCTGGAGCGACGGCACGCGGATCGACGTGCACCGGGAGATGGCCGGACTCACCCAACGCATCGCGGTGCGCACCCTGTTCGGGAGCGATGCCGCCGGCCGGGAGGCACCCATCAGTGCGGCCATGGCCACTGCACAGCGCGAACTCGGCGCCGAATTCCGGGGCGTGACGATGTTCCTGCCACCCTGGGTGCAGACTCCGGGACGGCGCCGGATGCGCGCGGCCGTGGACGTCCTCGACCGCGAGATCGAGCACGTCATACGCGAGCACGAGGCGGCCTCGGCGGCCGGCGAGGAGCGGGACGACCTCCTCAGCAGGCTCCTCTCGGCCCGCGACGAGGACGGCGGGCCGCTGTCGCGCACGGAGCTGCGGGACGAATCGATCACGCTGTACATCGGCGGCCACGAGACCACGTCCACCACCTTGACCTGGGCCTGGCAACTGCTCTCGGGGGCACCGGAGGCACGGAGACGGCTGACGGAGGAGCTGGACCGGGTGCTCGGCGGCCGGCTGCCGACCTACGAGGACTACGCACGGCTGCCCTGGACCCAGCAGGTGGTCAAGGAAGCGCTGCGGATCTACCCGCCGATCTGGCTGATCTCCGCCGTGGCCAGGGAAGGCGCCACGCTCGGCGGGCGTCCGGTCCCGGCCGGCCTGTCGGTGTGGATCAGCCCGTGGTCGATGCACCGGGACGAGCGCTGGTTCCCGGAGCCGGAGGCCTTCCGCCCCGAGCGGTGGTCCGCCGACGCAACCGCCGCCCACCGGATCCCGGAACACGCCTGGTTCCCCTTCGGCGGCGGCCCGCGCGCCTGCCTGGGCGCCCGGTTCGCCCTGGTCGAGGCCGCCCTCGTGCTGGCCGTCGTGGCCCAGCGCTTCCACCTGGACAGCGGTCCGACCCGCGCGAGGGTCCTCCCGGGGCTCACCCTCCAACCCCGGGACCCGGTCCTGGCCACGCTCCGTGCGCACCGCTCCTGACGGATGCCGTCCCGATGGGAGAGATCGCAATCCCAGGTATCGAGACGCCATTGACCGGGAGCGGGTGAATGGCTAAGTGTCGCCGCATGTTGCGTCCCGTCATGCTCACCACGCGCGGTCACATCGACCTGCTGCGGGTGGCCTCCGCCGCGTGTTGTCGCGGCTGCTGACGCCCTTTCACCTGTGACACGAGCGCTCCGCGCTCTCCTTTTGCACGCCCTGAGCCCTCTGATTCCCTGAGCCGCCGATCCCCCGAGCCCCGGACCTCCGCGGCTCGGGTCCTCCGCTGCTCCGGATCCACCCGGCTCCGGATCTCCGAGCTCTGCGGCCCCCGTACTCCGCCTTCGCACCGGCGTGGGGGCCGACGGGCGTGCGCTTCCACCTGCCCCGCCCCTCGCCCTCCCCTTCCGTGGAGCACCCATGACCCTCACCAGCCATGCGCGGCCGGATATATCGCCTAAAACAGCATTCGCGCACGCGGTCGGCAGCGCCCCCGCACTCGTGCCCGTCGTACCCGCCTCGGCGAAACGGCGCTCCCCGCCCCGCTGGGTGCGGCGCACCATCGGGCCGCTCCTCCTGCTCGCGGCGTGGCAACTGACCAGCAGCCTGGGCTGGTTGCCCGCCGATGTGCTCGCTCCGCCCTCGACCATCGCGAGCGCCGCCGCCGGCCTGATCGGGGACGGCACCCTGCCCGCGGCGATGGGTGTGTCGCTCCAGCGCGTGGCGATCGGGCTCGTCCTGGGCGGCACGGTGGGGACGGCGCTGGCGCTCCTGTCGGGGCTCTCCCGGCTGGGCGAGGACCTGATCGACGCGAGCGTGCAGATGCTGCGCACGGTGCCCTGGGTGGGTCTCATCCCACTGTTCATCATCTGGATGGGCATCGGGGAGGCGCCGAAGGTGGCGCTCATCGCCCTCGGCACGGCTTTCCACCTCTACCTGAACGTGTACGCCGGGATCCGCGGGGTCGACGAGCAACTCATTGAAGCGGGAGAGGCCTTGGGGCTGGGGCCGCTGGGGCCTGGTGCGGCACGTGGTGCTGCCGGGCGCGCTGCCCGGGTTCATGACCGGGCTGCGGTACTCCCTGGCCACCGGCTGGCTGGCCCTGGTGTTCGGGGAGTCCATCAACGCCGACGCCGGCATCGGGTTCCTGATGAACCAGGCCCGCGAGTTCTTCCGCACCGACGTCATCGTCGTCTGCCTCGTCGTCTACGCCTTCCTCGGCCTCACCGCCGACCTCATCGTCCGCGCTCTCGAAAGGCTGCTGCTGCAATGGCGACCGACCTTCACCGGCCAGTGACCGCTGCCGCCACCACCGCCACCGCCGCCACCGCCGCCACCGCCACGACGGACCCGGCCGATACCGCGGTACGGGTCCGGGGGCTGAGCCGGTCCTTCGACGGCCGGGCCGTCATCGACGGACTCGATCTGACCCTGCGAGCCGGGCAGTTCACCGTGCTCCTCGGCCGCAGCGGTTGCGGGAAGTCCACGCTGCTGCGGGTGCTCGCCGGCCTGGACCGGGAGATCGAGGGCGAGGTCCTGGTTCCCGAGCGCCGGGCGGTGGCCTTCCAGGCTCCCCGACTGATGCCCTGGAAGCGGGTCTGGCGCAACGTGCTGCTCGGCCTGCCCGGGCACCCCGAACGCGAGCGTGCGGAGCGGGCGTTGGCCGAGGTCGGACTGGAGCACCGCACCGACGCCTGGCCGAAGACCCTGTCCGGCGGTGAGGCGCAGCGGGCCTCCCTGGCCCGCGCCCTGGTCCGCGAGCCCGATCTGCTGCTGCTGGACGAACCGTTCGGCGCGCTCGACGCGCTGACCCGGATCAAGGCCCAGCGGCTGGTCGCCGAGCTGTGGCAGCGGCGCGGCTGCGCGGTGCTGCTGGTCACCCACGACGTCGACGAGGCGGTCCTGCTGGCCGACCGCGTGCTCGTCATGGACGAGGGCCGCATCGCCCACGACACCGAAGTGCCCCTGGAGCGGCCGCGCTCGGTCGGCGACCCCGGTTTCGCCGCGCTGCGCACCCGGCTGCTGGCCGAGCTCGGCGTCGGCTGAGCCCCGACCGGCCCCTCCACTTCCCCTGCCCTGGTTCCCGTACGAGAGATCGAAGAGAAGCGACATGAGACGTCACACCCTGCCCCTGATCGCCGCGCTGATTCCGCTGTCGCTGGTCCTGACCGCCTGCGGCGGCAGTTCGGCCGCCGACACCGGCGCCGGCGCGAAGGACGGCGCCAAGAGCGGCGCCAGGGTCACCCTCAACGTGGGTGACCAGAAGGGCGGTTACGAGTCGCTGCTGCGGGCCGCCGGCGAACTGGACGAGCTCGACTACGAGATCAAGTGGTCCACCTTCACCTCCGGTCCCCCGCTGCTGGAGGCCGTCAACGCCAAGGCCGTGGACATCGGCGGCGTAGGCAACACCCCGCCCGTCTTCGCCGCCGCGGCCAAGTCGAAGATCACGGTCGTGGGAGCCACGCACGGCTCCTCCGCCGGTGAGGCGATCCTCGTACCCAAGGACTCCACCCTCCAGTCCCCCGCTGAGCTGCGCGGCAAGAAGGTCGCGGTGGCGCAGGGCAGTTCGGCGCATTTCCAGCTCATCGCGAGCCTCCAGCAGGCCGGCCTGACCCCGGGCCGACGTACAGATCACGCTGCTCCAGCCGGCCGACGCGCTGGCCGCCTTCAACAGCGGCAAGGTCGACGCCTGGGCGGTCTGGGACCCGTACACCTCCCAGGTGCTGCGCTCCGGCGCCCGCGTCCTGACCAGCGGTGAGGGGATCGTCAACGGGCTCGGCTTCCAGGTGGCCGCGCCCGGCGCGCTGGCGGACGAGGGCAAGAGCAAGGCCATCGGGGACTACCTCCAGCGCCTCCAGCGCGCCCAGGACTGGGTGTTCAAGCACCCGGAGGAGTGGGCCAAGGTCTGGTCGAAGGAGACCGGGCTGCCGTACGAGGTGGCCTTCGACTCCGTGAAGCGCAGCAACGGCACCCGGGTGGCCGTGGCCGTGGACGACGCGGCCGTGGCCTCCGAGCAGAAGATCGCCGACACCTTCACCGAGCTGAAGCTGATCCCGGGCAAGGTCGTCTTCAAGGACTTCGTCGACACCCGCTTCAACCGGGACCTGCCGCCCTCCACCACCGCCCCCCGCACGTACGGGAAGGAATCCTGATGACGGTACGACTGCACTGGTTCCTGCCGACCGGCGGCGACGGCCGCACCCTGGTCGACCGGCACGCCTACGCCAACAACCATGCCGCCGCCGGGGTGCGCGAGCCCGACATCGAGTAGTCGCGGCAATCCGGAAAGCGGCCGAGCGGCTCGGCTTCGAGGCGGTGCTGACCCCGACCGGTACCTGGTGCGAGGACGCCTGGCTGACGACGGTGGCGCTCGCGCAGCACACCGAGCGGCTGAAGTTCCTGGTGGCCTTCCGGCCGGGGGTGATCTCACCGACGCCGGCCGCGCAGATGGCGGCGACGTACCAGCGGATCACGCGCGGCCGGCTGCTGCTGAACGTGGTGACGGGCGGCGACTCGGCGGAGCAGCGGCGGTTCGGCGACCACCTCGGCCACGATCTGCGCTACGCACGCACGGCCGAGTTCCTCTCGGTCGTCCGCGGCGTCTGGGGCGGACAGCCCTTCGACTTCCACGGTGAGCACTACCGGATCGACGGCGGGCTGACGGCGCTGCCGCCCGACCCGCTGCCGGAGATCTTCTTCGGCGGATCCTCGGCCGCGGCGGGTCCGGTGGCCGCCGAGCACGCGGACGTGTACCTGACGTGGGGCGAGCGGCCGCAGGAGGTGAAGGAGAAGATCGACTGGATCCGTGCGCTGGCCGAGGAGCGGGGCCGGACGGTGAAGTTCGGTATCCGGCTGCACACCATCTCCCGGGATTCGGCGAAGGAGGCCTGGGCGGCGGCGGACCGGCTGCTCGGCGACTTGGACGACGCGTCCATCGCCACGGCGCAGGCGGCGCTGGGCGCGAGCGAGTCGGTCGGCCAACAGCGGATGCTGGCCCTGCACGGCGGCTCGCGCGACAAGCTGGAGATCTCCCCGAACCTGTGGGCCGGGGTGGGCCTGGTGCGCGGGGGCGCCGGTACGGCCCTGGTCGGGAGCCACGGGGACGTGGCGGACCGGATCGAGGAGTACCACGCGCTCGGGATCGAGAACTTCGTGCTGTCGGGCTATCCGCACCTGGAGGAGGCGTACTGGTTCGGCGAGGGGGTGACTCCGTAGCTCGCGGCGCGCGGCCTGCTGGCGCGCTGAGCCGGGTCCGCGCATGGCGTTCCGGGAAGATCTCGGCACCTCCCCCAGTTGGTAGAACCGTGAACGATTTCGCGGTGCAGGACGTGGACGTGGTCGTCGTGGGCGCCGGACAGGCGGGGCTGTCCGGCGCCTACCACCTGGCGCGGGCGGGCATACGCCACGTGGTCCTGGACCATGCGCCGCGCCCGGGCGGCGCCTGGCAGTTCCGCTGGCCCTCGCTCACCTACGGCAAGGTCCACGGCATGCACGCCTTGCCCGGGATGGAACTCACCGGCGCCGACCCGCTGCGGCCCTCCTCCGAGGTGATCGCGGAGTACTTCGCCGCCTACGAGGACCGCTTCGACCTGCACGTACGCCGGCCCGTGGACGTCACCGCCGTACGCGACGGGGCGGACCGCCGGCTGCTGGTGGAATCCCTGGCCGGGACCTGGTCTGCGCGGGCACTGATCAACGCCACCGGCACCTGGGACCGGCCGTTCTGGCCGCGCTACCCGGGACAGGAGCTCTTCCGGGGCCGCCAGCTGCACACCGCGAACTACCCCGGGCCGGGCGAGTTCACCGGAGCCCGGGTCATCGTCGTGGGCGGCGGCACCTCGGCGGTGCAGCACCTGCTGGAGATCGCCGAGGTGGCGGCGGAGACCACCTGGGTCACCCGGCGGCCCCCGGTGTTCCGCGACGGGAGCTTCGGCGAGGAACAGGGCCGTGCGGCGGTGGCCCTGGTGGAGGAACGGGTGCGGCAGGGGCTGCCGCCCCGGAGCGTGGTCAGCGTCACCGGGCTGCCCCTGAACGAGGCGGTCCGGGGCGGGCTGGAGTCGGGCGTCCTGGACCGCCGGCCGATGTTCGATCACCTCACGAGGACGGGAGCGGCCTGGTCGGACGGCAGCCGGGTGGAGGCGGACGTGATCCTGTGGGCCACCGGCTTCCGCCCCGCCATCGACCACCTGGCTCCGCTGCGCCTGCGCGAGCCGGGCGGCGGCATCCGGCTCGACGGCACCCGCGCGGTCCGCGACGAGCGGATCCACCTGGTCGGCTACGGCCCGTCGGCATCGACCATCGGCGCCAACCGCGCCGGCGGCGCCGCGGCACGCGAGATCCACCGCCTGCTCACCCGCACCGGGGCCGGCATCCACTAGGCCGTCCCTTTCGGATCCGGCCCTGCGTCCGGGCCGCTTCAGGTCGCGCGCGTTCAGATCGCTCACGTTCAGGTCGCGCGCGTTCAGGTCGCGCGCGAGGCCGACCGGATCCGGTTGAACTCGGCCACGTGCCGCTTGTGCTCCTCGTACGTCGCCGAGAAGCGGGTGTCCCCTTGCTTCACGGTGACGAAGAAGAGCCAGTCTCCGGGTGTCGGGGCCACCGCGGCCGCCATGGCCTGCAGGCCGGGACTGTCGATCGGGGTGGGCGTCAGGCCCTGGCGTTCGTACGTGTTGAAGGGGCTGTCGATCTTCGTCTCGCTCAGTTTGGTGTCCACCGTGGAACGGTTCAGCGCGTAGTTGATGGTGGAGTCCATCTGGAGCGGCATCGATTTCGCCAGCCGGTTGTGCACCACCCGGGCGACCTTGCCCATGTCCCCGCGGGTCTCGGCCTCCGCCTCGATGATGCTCGCGAGGGTGGCCGTCTGGTACGGGGTCATCCCGTGGACCTTGCCGCCGTCCGCGACGGCCTTGGTGGCGAGGCTCTTGTTGGCCGTCTCGACCATGTACGTGAGCAGTGAGGCCGGGGTGGACTGCGAGGTCACCGGATAGGTGGCCGGGAAGAGGTACCCCTCCGGGTTGCCCTTCGCCTCGGCGGGCAGGGGCAGGGCGGTCGTGGCGACCGCGGCCTTGGCGGAGCCGGCCGGGAGCTTCAGTTCGCGGTCGATGGCGGCGTAGACCTGTGGGGCCCGCCAGCCCTCGGGGATCAGCAACTGGCGCGGCTTCTCGGGCGCTCGCTCCCCGGGAAACAGGGGGATCAGGAGGGCTGCCCCGAGTCCCAGGACGGTTCCGAGGAAGAGCGCCAGCCTGCCCCGGCGGGTGAGCCGGGAACGGCGCGGTGACGGCGGCCGGTTCTCATGACGCATGCGGGCACGCTAACCCGCGAACCATCGGATTCCCGACATCCCACCCGTGTGCCGGTCATACGATCACACGTTCACCGGGGTCGGCTCGGTGCCGCGCAGGGTGTCCGGCTTGAACGTCCCGGGCTTGAGCAGATCCGCCTTGCGCATCTCGGAACCGAGCGCTCCCAGGAGCCCGCCGGACGCCGGAGCCTGCGGCTTGAGTGCACTCTCCCGGTCGCGGCGGACGAGGGCGGCGTACCGGCCGTCGGCCTTCAGCAGTTCCTCGTGGGTGCCGCGCTCCGCTATCCGGCCCCCGTCGAGCACCACGATCTGGTCGGCGTCGCGGACGGTGGAGAGGCGGTGGGCGATGGTGATGGTGGTGCGGCCCTGGGAGAGGTTGTCGATGGCCCGCTGCACGGCGTGCTCGGTGCGGGTGTCCAGGGCGCTCGTGGCCTCGTCGAGGATCAGCACCGGCGGGTCGCGCAGGATGGTCCGCGCGATGGCCAGGCGCTGCTTCTCTCCGCCGGAGAACCGGTAGCCCCGCTCGCCGACCAGGGTGTCGTATCCGTCGGGCAGGGACTCGATGTGGTCGTGGATCTGGGCCGCGCGGGCCGCCTCCGCTATCTCCTCGTCGGTGGCGTCCGGCTTGGCGAAGCGCAGGTTGTCGGCGACGGAGGCGTGGAAGAGGTAGGTCTCCTGGGAGACCACGCCGATGGAGCGGGCCAGCGAGTCGAAGTCGAGGTCGCGCACGTCGACGCCGTCGAGGGCGACCCGGCCGCCGGTGACGTCGTAGAGCCGGGGCACGAGGTAGCTCAGCGTGCTCTTGCCGGATCCGGTCGGGCCGACCACCGCGAGGGAACCTCCGGCCGGGACCGTGATGTCGATGCCCGTCAGGGTGGGGCCGCTCTTGGCGTCGTAGGCGAAGTGGACGTCCTCCAGGCGGACCTCGCCCTTGGCGCGGTCGAGGCGGACGGGGTCTTCGCGCTCGGTGATGTCCACCGGCAGGTCGAGGTACTCGAAAATGCGGGCGAAGAGCGCCAAGGAGGTCTGGATCTGAACGCCGGTCGACAACAGGCTCACGGCGGGCCGGAACAGGCCCTGCTGGAGGGTGACGAAGGCGACGAGGGTGCCGACCGAGAGCGAAGGGGCTCCGGTCTGCAGGGCTATGCCGGCCGCCCAGTAGATGAGCGCGGGCATGGCGGCCATGACGATGCCGATGGTGGACATCCGCCAGCGCCCGGCCATGCTGGAGCGCACTTCGAGGTCGACGAGCTTCTCGGACTCCTCCGCGAAGGAGGTGGTGAGCGAGTCGGCGCGGCCCATCGTGCGGCCGAGCAGGATGCCGCTGACCGACAGGGACTCGGTGACCGTCGCGGCCATCGCGGCCATCTGCTTCTGGCGCTGCGCGGTGATCTTCTTGCGCTCGCCGCCGACGCGGCGGCTGATCCACACGAAGACGGGCAGCAGGGCGAGCGAGACGAGCGTGAGCCGCCAGTCGAGCGCGAGCATCGCGACGACGGAGGCGATGACGGCCGTCGCGTTCGAGACGAGGGAGGTCGCCGTGGAGGTGACCGTGGCCTGCATTCCGCCGATGTCATTGGCGATGCGGGACTGCACCTCGCCGGTGCGCGTACGGGTGAAGAAGGCCAGCGGCATCCGCTGGAGCTGTGCGTAGACGGCGGTGCGCAGATCGTGCATGACGCGCTGGCCGACGGTGGTGGATATCAGGGTCTGGAGCACGCCGAAGATGCTGGTGACGACCGCGGTCGCGATCATGCCCAGGGCGAGCAGGCTGAGCAGCCCGGTACGGCCCTGCGGGATCGCGACGTCGAGGACCTCCTTCAGCAGGAAGGGGGTGGCGACTCCGACCAGCGAGGAGGCAGCCACGAGCACGCCCACGACGGCGAGCCGACCCCGGTAGGGCCGGAAGAGGCCGACGATGCGGCGCAGCTCGCGCGGCCGCTCGTCCGGCGCGGGGCCGCTGGGGTCGAGGGATTCTTTCGAGGGTTCCCACTCGGGTTCTTTGGGGCGCATGGGCCTCCTTCATGACAGGTGACGAGACTCGAATGAGCATAGCTCATTGTTACCTATACTCACAATGAATCTGGTCCTGATATCGTTCCCATTATGAGGACCGCAGCATGAGCACCGCTTCCGAGACCGACAGCAGCCAGGGCGTCGGCGGCCCCGACAGCGCCGACACGACCGACGGTGTCCTCGCCGAGCAGCTGCTCCGCCTGACCCGGCGGCTCCACCGCATCCAAAAGCGCCATCTGGAGCCGCTCGGCATCACCCCGGCCCAGTCCCGGCTGCTGCGCACCGTCGCCCACCTCTCCACGGTGCGGCCGCCCCGGATGGCGGACCTCGCCGCCCGCCTTGAGGTGGTGCCCCGTGCCGTGACCACGCTGGTCGACGGCCTGGAGAGCGCCGAGTGCGTCCGCCGCGTGCCCGACCCGGCGAACCGCCGTGTCATAAGGATCGAACTCACCGACACCGGCCGCGCCACGCTGCGCCGCCTGCGCAACGCGCGAACCGGAGCCGCAGAGGAGATCCTGGCTCCATTGACCGCCGATCAGCGCGAGGTGCTCGGCGGTCTGCTGAACGCTCTGGCGGACGCTCCGGCGGAGCACGGCTGCTGACGGGCGAGGATCCGGCCGGGACAGGGCCGGGGCTGCGCCGAACGAGTGAGAACGACCGACACGGCGCGAGTTGAGGGGCTGCAGATGCCACTGCTGGAACCGAAGCCGGGGGCCCTGCGCCCGCGCACCCTCAGCGGCCCCGCCCCCGACCGGGTGCCCGACCGCGCCTCGACGGGCACCCCCGAGCCGCTGCGGAGCGAGCTGGGCGAGCTGCTGGGCGCCGACAAGGTGCTCTCGGGCGTCTCCGACCTGGTCCGCTACGCCTCCGACGCCTCCCCGTACCGGTTCCTGCCGCAGGTCGTCGTGATCGCCGAGGACATCGACGACGTCTCCGCCGTGCTGTCCTACGCCCACGGCAAGCAGCGGGAGGTGGTCTTCCGGGCCGCCGGGACCTCGCTCAACGGTCAGGCCCAGGGCGAGGACATCCTCGTCGACGTCCGCCGTCACTGGGCCGGGGTCGAGGTGCTCGAGGAGGGCCTGCGGGCCCGGATCCAGCCGGGCACGACCGTCGTGCGCGCCAACGCCGCGCTCGCCCGGCACGGCCGGGTCCTCGGCCCGGACCCGGCCAGCGCCATCGCCTGCACCCTCGGCGGAGTCGTCGCGAACAACGCCTCGGGCATGACCGCGGGCACCACGAGGAACTCGTACCGCACCTTGTCCTCCCTCACCTTCGTCCTGCCGAGCGGCACCGTCGTGGACACCGCCGATCCGCTCGCCGACGAGGAGCTGGAGCACGCCGAGCCCGCCCTGTGCCACGGCCTGATGGAGATCAAGAAGGAGATCGAGGCCGATCCGGAGCTCGTCGCCCGCATCCGGGCCAAGTACGAGATCAAGAACACCACCGGCTACCGCCTCGACGCCTACCTCGACGGCGCCACCCCGGTGGAGATCCTGCGCGGGCTGATGGTCGGCTCCGAGGGCACGCTCGGGTTCATCGCCGAGGTCGTCTTCGACACCTTGCCGCTGGACCGCGAGCTCACCAGCGCCCTGCTCTTCTTCCCCTCGCTGCCCGCCGCGGCCGCCGCCGTACCGCTCTTCAACGCGGCGGGGGCACTGGCCGTCGAGCTGATGGACGGCAACACCCTGCGCGCCTCGGTGAGCGTCGCGGGCGTCCCCGCGGACTGGGCCGCTCTGCCCAAGGACACCACTGCGCTGCTGGTGGAGTTCCGGGCAACCGACGAGGCCGGCCGCGCGGAGTACGAGCGGCGGGCCGCCGAGGTGCTGGCCGGGCTGGACCTGGTGGCCCCGGTGGCCTCGGTGACCAATGCCTTCACCCGCGACGCCAAGACCATCTCCGGTTACTGGAAGGCCCGCAAGGCCTTCGTCACGGCCGTCGGCGGCGCCCGCGCCTCCGGCACCACCCTGATCACCGAGGACTTCGCGGTCCCCCCGTCCCGGCTGGCCGAGGCCTGCGAGGCCCTCCTCGAACTCCAGGCGGAGCACGGCTTCGACGCGGCCGTCGCCGGGCACGCCGCCCACGGCAACCTGCACTTCCTGCTCGCCTTCGACGCCGCCCGGCCCGCGGACGTGGAGCGGTACGCCGCGTTCATGGACGCCTTCTGCCGGCTCACCGTGGAGCGCTTCGACGGCTCGCTGAAGGCCGAGCACTCCACCGGCCGCAACATGGCCCCCTTCCTGGAACTGGAGTGGGGGCCCCGGGCCACCGAGATGATGTGGCGGACCAAGCGGGTCATCGACCCGGACCTGGTGCTCGCCCCGCGGATCCTCCTGGACCGCGATCCGAAGGCGCACCTGCGCGGCCTCAAGACGATCCCGCAGGTGGAGGCCGTCGCCGACCCCTGCATCGAGTGCGGGTTCTGCGAACCGACCTGCCCCAGCGAGGACCTGACGACCACCCCGCGCCAGCGGATCGTGCTGCGCCGGGAGATGATGCGCCAGCAGCCCGGCTCCCCCGTGCTCGACGGTCTGCTCGACGCCTACGGGTACGACGCCGTGGACACCTGCGCCGGCGACTCCACCTGCAAACTCGCCTGCCCCGTCGGCATCGACACCGGCGCCCTGATGAGGGACTTCCGCCACCGCCGGCACAGCCCGCGCGAGGAGCGTGCGGCCGAGCTCGCGGCCCTGCGGTTCGGCGCCGTCGAAGTGGCCGCGCGGCTGGCCGTGGCCGCCGCCGACAAGATCACCGACGTCGTCGGGGACGGGCTCCTGGAGGCCGTGACGGGGGCCGCGCGCAGGATCGTACGACCCGACCTGGTCCCGGAGTGGCTGCCGCAGGTCCCCGGCGCCGCGGCCCGCAAGCTGCCCGCCACCCGGCGCGCGGGCGCCGCCGCGGTCTACTACCCGGCTTGCGTCAACCGGATCTTCGGCGGCCCCGACGGCACCTCCGAGCCCTCCCTGCCCGAGGCCGTGGTGGCGGTGTCGGGGCGGGCGGGCAGGCCCGTGTGGATCCCCGGGGACGTCCGCGGCACCTGCTGCGCGACGATCTGGCACTCCAAGGGGTACGACGCCGGCAACCGCGTGATGGCCAACCGGATCGTGGAGGCCGCCTGGGGCTGGACGGCCGGCGGGCGACTGCCGCTCGTGGTCGACGCGTCCTCCTGCACCCTGGGCATCGCCCACGAGGTGGTCCCGTACCTGACGGACGACAACCGCTCGCTCCACGCCGAGCTGCGGATCGTCGACTCCATCGTCTGGGCCGCCGAGGAGCTCCTGCCGCACCTGGAGGTCCGGCGCACGGTGGGCTCGGCGGTGCTCCACCCCACCTGTTCGATGCGGCACCTCGACGACGAGGCACACCTGCGGGCCGTGGCCGAGGCCTGCGCCGACGAGGTGGTGGTCCCGTACGACACGGGGTGCTGCGCCTTCGCGGGCGACCGCGGCATGCTGCACCCTGAGCTGACGGAGTCGGCCACGGCGCGCGAGGCCGCCGAGGTGACGGCGCGGCAGTTCGACGCGCACCTGTCGGCGAACCGGATGTGCGAGGTGGGCATGGACCGGGCCACGGGCCGCAGCTACTACTCGGCGCTGCTGGAACTGGAGCGCGCCACCCGGTTCGACGACAGGCCCTAGGGGCCCGATATCCGCTCGGTCGCTCCGGTCAGACCACGGTCACCGGATGGTGCACCACCGCGTCGAACAGGTAGCCCTGCGTGTTGTGGGCCGTGGTCGCCGGCTGGGTCCGTCCGGTGGCGTCGGTGGCCCGCGCGAGCAGCGCGGTCGGACCGGTGGCCCGCGGGGTCCACGGCAGTGACCAGCGCACCCAGCTGCCCCGGCGCGGGGCGTCGTGCAGCCGGGTCCGCTGCCAGCGGACCCCTCCGTCGGTACTGACCTCCACCCGGTGCACGGGCGCCGCGCCCGACCACGAGCGCCCGGTCAGCAGCCGCGGCCGGTGGGCGGGCACGGTCGCACCGAGCTCCAGCTCGAAGGCGCTCTTGAGGGTCTGGCGCGTCAGCGGGGCACTGCCATGCGGTGGCTGGTCGGGCCCGAACAGCCGGTACAGGTCGGTGTTCCACGGTGTGTAGAGGGGCTGCCCGCTCACCTCGATGTCCCCGACCCACTTGATCGAGGAGATCCCGATCCAGTTCGGTACGACCACGCGGACCGGACCGCCGTGGTCGGGCGGCAGCGGCTCGCCGTTCATCTCGTACGCGAGGATCACGTCGTCGAGGGCCTTGGAGACGGGCAGCGGGCGCCGCACCCGGCCCAGGTTCACCCCGTTCGTGACGACCTCGTCATCCAGCCCGCGGGGCAGTACGTCCACGGCCCCGCGGGCCAGACCCGCCCGCCTCAGGACGTCGGACAGCCGGGCGCCGCGCCAGCGTGCCACGCCGATCGCGCCGAGGGTCCACGCGGTCCCGGTCACTTGCTGTCCTTGCTGGGTGGTGTAGAAGCTCCGGCCGTTGCCCGCGCACTCGATGAACAGGGTCCGCTCGACAGCCGGCAGCGCGCGCAGCCGATCGTAGGAGAACTCGACCGGGCCGCCGGTCAGGGCGTCGCCCCACACCTTCAGCCGCCAGTCGTGCGGGTCCAGGCGCGGGGTGACGGTGTGGTTGCGTACGAAGAACCGGTCGAGGGGGGTCAGGGGCCCCGTGCCGTGCAGGGCGGCGAAGTTCGTCTCCGCGTTGGTGCCCCGGATGGTGAACAGCTCGGGCGGCAGCGGCTTCACGGTCCCGGGCGCGGCGGCGGGCGTCGTCGCGGCGGTGGCTCCGTTACCGGCTGCGCCCGTTGCGGAAGCTTCGGCGGTTCCGGCGGCGCCCAGGCCCAGAGAGCCGGCCGCGGCCCCCGCAGCGAACAGCTTCAGCAGGTCGCGGCGGTCCACCCCGGAGGAGCGGGCGCGGCCGCGCTCCCACTGCCGCAGGCGCGCACGGTCGTACTGGCTCTCGTCCGACAGGTCGAGGGGCATGGCGGGACACTCCTTGGTCGTGATTCCCGACGGACCGTAGAAGCCCGGCCCCACCTGCGGGAACCTCCTGGCCCCGATGGCCACGAACCTGCAACACGCCCGCAATGACGGACGGTTCACACGTCAGGGGCTGGTGCCCAGTTGCCGGAACAGTCGGTTCTCCAGGCATTCCGTCAGGTAGGGAACGCCGTCGGTGTAGCCCGAACCGTGGGCGTCGCCGAGCATGCGTGCGGCGAGACCGCGATGTGCCGACTTCCACCGCTGGTGCCCACGCTCCAGACGGCTGATCGCCATGTCGAGCCGGTTCCACTGCGCCCGGTCGAAACGCCCCTCTTTCCGGAGGTCGAGATAGGCCCGGGTGACGGTGTCGTGGCCGGGATCCTCCACCTCGGCCCGCACGGCGGGCACGCTCGTGAATGCGGACGACTCCAGGCGCGGCACGGCCGGAACATCGCACAGACTCTCGAACCGTTTGTACTGTTCGGACTGAATGGCGCTGGCACCCTGGGTGTACTGCCGGAAGGCGGAGAACTGCTCCGCCCTCATCGTGGCCACGACGCGGAAGAGCGTCGCGGCCCGCTCGAACATCACCACCGCATGGTCCACCAGATCCACGGCCCCTTCCGGATTCCCTGCGCGCAGCGACCCGATCACCTTCTTCATGGCCGCCGCTATTGCGGTGAAATGCATTTCGTGGGTCTGGAGGACGCGGATGAAGAAGTATTCGTCATGAACGACGGAGACGGGCTGGACGGTGACGTCGAACCACCGGGCGCAATCCGTCGCCGGGGGCCGGGGCAGGCGATCGGCAAGGCCTTCGAGGTGGGACCGGGGAGCGTGCGCCAGCCGCGAAGGAAGGTCTTCGGCCTCCGACTGGCCGAGCCCCGTCGTCACGAGTCGTAGGGCGTGCCTCAACCGCGTGCTCAGCGTCGACGCATCCGGCCGGTCCCGTCCGGGCCCCTCGGGCGACCCGGCTGCCGCGTCGATCTCGAAACGGACCACGTCGGCCATCAGCAGGGTCGAGATCCGGTCCGCGCTCAGCGCGGCGTGCCGATCGTCCATGAGGAGCTCCAGGACCGGCAGTGCGAGGTAGGTCCGGTTCTGGAAACGTCCCTGGTGTTTGTCGAGGGCGCAGTCGAGAAAAGCAGCGAGGAACGGGCGGTTCGTCCCGTGCCGTCGCCTGATGGCACTCAATCGAAGGAGCGTTTCCTTCGAAAGGAAATACTTCCCCGTCCGCTGTACTATTTCCGTCACGGATCGGGCGAGGGAGATGCCGTCGACTTCCTCCGGCATTCGCTCAGCGGCCGCCCAGCGCTTGATCTCAGGGTCCGTCGCCATTCGTCTCTCCCAAGCCGTCATGCCGAGTGAAGGGTCGCTTTCCACTAGGCATGATCGAAAGACCGCACGTCATGTCTCGGGAATTCGTGCCTTGACAGCGGACGCCGAACCCGCTTCGACGCGCCCGGCCGTCGATCCGGCACCTCCGAGCCGGACCGGGGGAGGACGGCGCGTCGACTTCCGGCTCGCTCTCCGGGTGAGCAGACCCTGCTGCGACGAGCTGTGGCCAACGGAAAATCGATTGCCCCGGACCGGTCCGGAACGCGAACCTTGCACGGTTTGGAACACTCGACCAGTCATGGGGCGTCATGCAGATCAGCGATCTTCCGTATCCGGACCCAGGGGTACCCGACGCTCGCTCCGGCCCCCGCTTCCTCTGGTGGCTGGGGCGGGGCCAACTCGGCGGACAGGCCAAAAGCCTGTGTTGGGGGCTCCTGCACTTCGGCGGCATCGCGGGACTGCCGTACACCGTGGGCCTGGGCATCGACGCGGTCGTGGACGGCGACGGCGACCGGCTGCTGTGGGTCGGCGGCCTGATCGCGCTGCTCGGCGTCGCGATCTCGGTCGGCGACGCGATGCTGCACCGTACGGCCGTCACCAACTGGATCACCGCCGCCGCCCGCGTCCAGCAGCTGCTCGCCCGCAAGACCGCCGAGCTGGGCTCCGCCCTGACCCAGAGGGTTGCGGCGGGCGAGGTCGTGGCCGTCTCCACGGGCGACGTGGAGAAGATCGGCTGGTTCGTCGAGGCGGTCTCCCGCTTCCTGGCCGCCGCCCTGACCCTGGTCATCGGCTGTGTCGTCCTGCTGTTCTACGCGCCCACCATCGGCGTGGTCGTGGCCCTCGGCATGCCGGTGCTCGCCCTGGCCGTCCTTCCGCTGCTGCCGCGAGCCACCCGACGCGCCGACGTCCAGCGGGAGAAGGCGGGCAAGGCCACCGAACTGGCCTCGGACACCGTGGCGGGGCTGCGGGTGCTGCGCGGCATCGGTGGCGAGGAACTGTTCCTCGGCCGCTACCGCGAGGCCTCGCAGCAGGTCCGCGAGGCAGCGGTGCACAGTGCCCGGATGTGGGCGCTGATCTCCGCGATCCAGGTGCTGCTGCCGGGCGCGCTGCTGGTCACGGTGGTCTGGTACGGGTCCGCGCTCGTCCTGGACGGCCGACTGGACGTCGGCGAACTCGTCGCCGCCTTCAGCGCGGTGGCCACCATGCTCTACCCGCTGCGGCACTTCGAGGAGATCGCCATGGCGTACTCCTTCTCCCGCCCCTCCGCCAAACGGGCCGCCCGGGTGCTCTCGCTGACCCGGACCGGCGCACAGGCGGAAACCGGCGGGGAGGCGGAGGCCGGTGCGGAGCCGGAGACGGCCGCGGAGCCGGTCGTCGCCACCGAGGCCGCGCGGGCCCCGGCCTCCGGCGGAGACCTGTACGACCCGGAGACCGGGCTGCTGGTCCCGGCGGGCCGGTTCACCGCCGTGGTCTGCGGGGACCCCGACCTGGCGGGTCGGCTCGCCGAGCGCCTGGGCGGGCACCCGATGGACGCAGCGGCCGGGCCCTCCGTCCTCCTGGGCGGGGTCGCGCTGGACGAGCTCGCGCTCGACACCGCGCGCACGCTGGTCCTCGTACAGGACAAGGATCCGGTCCTGCTGTCCGGGACGCTGCGCGAGCTGTTCGACGTACCGGCGTCCGGAGCGGTCGCGCCGTCCGCGGCGCTCGCGGCGGCCCAGTGCGCGGACGTGCTGGACGCCCTGCTGCAGTCCGCCCCGGACGGGGTGGACGACCCGATGGACGCCCGGATCACCGAGCGCGGACGCTCGCTGTCCGGCGGGCAGCGCCAGCGGCTGGCGCTGGCGCGGTCCCTGGTGACCGACCCCGAGGTGCTGGTGCTGGACGAGCCGACCTCTGCGGTCGACTCGCACACCGAGGCCCGGATCGCGGAGGGGATCTCGGCCCTGCGCTCCGGTCGCACCACGGTGGTACTGGCTTCCTCGCCGCTGCTGCTGGACCGCGCCGACCGGGTCGTCCTGATCGACGACGGCAAGGCGGCGGCGAGTGGCACGCACCGCGAGCTGCTGCACGGCGACCCGCGCTACCGGGCGGTCGTCACCCGCGAGACCGAGGAAGAACAGCGGCTCCCGCGGCTGGAATCCGTACTGACAGAGATCGAGGAATCCGCATGATCGGCGTGGCGCCGCCGCACTACGATCCGGCCGCTCCGGAAACGGCCGCGACCCTGCCCGTGGGCAGCTCCGCGACGGTACGGGACTACGTGCGCGGCCTGTTCCGTCGCCACCGGCGGGCCTTCCTGGTCCTGGTGGGGGTCAACACGGTCGCGGTCATCGCCTCCATGGTCGGCCCGTACCTGCTGGGCCAGGTCGTGGACCGGCTCTCGGAAGGGGCCCGCGAACTCCACCTGGGCCGGGTGGGGCTGCTGTTCGCCCTGGCGCTCGGCGTCCAGACCGTGTTCGTGCGGCTGGTCCGGCTGCGCGGGGCGATGCTCGGCGAGGAGATGCTGGCCGATCTGCGCGAGGACTTCCTCGTACGGTCGGTGGGCCTGCCGCCGGGCGTGCTGGAGCGCGCGGGAACCGGTGACCTGCTGTCGCGGATCACCACGGACATCGACCGGCTGGCCAACGCGATGCGCGAGGCCGTGCCGCAGCTGGCCATCGGCGTGGTGTGGGCGGGCCTGCTCTACGGGGCGCTCGCGGTGACCGCGCCGCCGCTGGCACTCGCCGCGCTGGTGGCGCTGCCGGTCCTGGTGATCGGCTGCCGCTGGTACTTCAAGCGGGCCCCCCGGGCCTACCGTTCCGAGGCTGCCGGCTACGCGGCGGTCGCGGCCGTGCTCACGGAGACGGTGGACGCGGGCCGCACCATCGAGGCGCACCGCCTCGGCGGGCGCCGGATCGAGCTGTCGGAGCGGCGGATCAAGGAGTGGACTGCGTGGGAGCGGTACACGCTGTTCCTGCGGACGGTCCTCTTCCCCGTCGTCAACGTCACCTACGTGACGATCCTCGGCTCGGTGCTGATGATCGGCGGGTACTGCGTGATCCAGGGCTGGATGTCGGTGGGGCAGCTGACCACGGGCGCCCTGCTGGCACAGATGATGGTCGACCCGATCGGTCTGATCCTGCGCTGGTACGACGAGCTGCAGATCGCCCAGGTCTCGCTGGCCCGGCTGGTGGGCGTGCGGGAGATCGAGCCCGACGCGGGCGACGCGAGTGTCTCCCCGGACGGCAGGAACGTCCGGGCGGACCAGGTGCACTTCGGGTACCGCGAGGGCGTCGACGTACTGCACAAGGTGTCGATGTCGGTGCCGCCGGGCACCCGGATGGCCCTGGTCGGGCCCTCGGGCGCCGGCAAGTCCACGCTGGGCCGGCTCCTGGCGGGCATCTACGCGCCGCGGACCGGCGAGGTCACCCTCGGCGGGGCGCGGCTGTCGCAGATGCCCGCGGAGCGGGTGCGCGAGCACGTGGCCCTGGTCAACCAGGAGCACCACGTGTTCGTGGGCTCCCTGCGGGACAACCTGCGGCTCGCGCGCACGGAGGCCGGTGACGCCGAGCTGTGGGCGGCGCTCGGTGCCGTCGACGCGGAGGTCTGGGCGCGGGCGCTGGACGCCGGTCTGGACACCGAGGTCGGCTCGGGAGCCTCGGCGCTGACTCCGGCGCAGGCGCAGCAGATCGCGTTGGCCCGGCTGGTGTTGGCCGATCCGCACACGCTGGTGCTGGACGAGGCCACCTCGCTGCTGGACCCGCGCGCGGCCCGGCACTTGGAGCGCTCGCTGGCCCGGGTGCTCGACGGCCGCACGGTGATCGCGATCGCCCACCGGCTGCACACCGCGCACGACGCGGACGTGATCGCGGTGGTCGAGGGCGGCCGCATCACCGAGCTCGGCTCGCACGACGCCCTGGTCGAGGCGGACGGGGCGTACGCCGCCCTGTGGCGCTCCTGGCACGGCTGACCGGCACCGCGCCGCCTGCCCTGGGCCTTCTCTACGTGGTCCAGGGCAAGCGGACGGCCTCGATCTCGGGGTCACGGAGCAGCGCATCGACCAGGCCCTCGGGTCCGGAGACCTTGGTGGCCCAGAGGTCGTAGTCGGTGTACACGATCCAGGAACGGTCCTCGGGCCACAGGTTGGAGGGTGTGTACAGGATGTCCGGGTGGTCGAAGAGGGCCTGCGCGTCGCCCAGCCTCCCGGAACGGACGTACTTCCTGTCGAAGTCCCACACGACCATCGGGCTGTAGTAGGCCGTGCAAGGGGTGTCCGCTCCCCGCGGGCTGTTCGTGGTGAGGAACCGGACCAACTGGTTCCACGTGGGCCGGTCGAGACTGCCCTCGGCGGGCCACTCCACGGAACCGGGCCGGATGCCCGCCTCTTTCGTGGAGGGGAAGCAGCGAAAGCACGGGTACATCCCCTGGGGCACGACCGGATCTCCGAGGCGGACGGCCAGGTCCGCCCAGCGCAGCCGCTCCCAGCCCGGTCCGGGGTGCTCCTCCCGGCTCTGGCTGTGGTTGACGGAGTCCCCGGCGTTTTCTCCGCGCTCGTACATGCCGCCGAGCACCCAGGCGGCGTCGGGCCGGCCGGGGGCCTCGTAGCCGGTGAGCCCGTCGTCCTGGGCGAGCTCTGCGAGCCAGTCCGTCTCGGCGGGGGACGCGAGCGGCCACAGGGCGAGGATGTCATCGGGCATCCGGCCAGGCTACGTCGCCGGTCGCCGGGTGTACTGGCCGGTCAGGCAGTCAGAAGAAGCCGAGGGCCGAGGCTCCGCCGACCCCGCCCAACAGCATGAAGACGGGCATCAGCACCTTGAGCTCCACCCAGCTGCCGGCGCGGAAGCGCATCATCTTCGGCGGGCCGATCGGGTACCAGCGCTTGCCCGCGATGGGCAGGGGCCACAGGATCGGGCAGCCGGAGACGGTCAGGGCGTCGCCGATGTCGTGGACCAGGGCGCCGAGCACGATGGGCAGGCCGAGCCACAGGTATTCCTGGCCGGGGGCGGTGAAGAGCCAGTCGGAGCCGTTGCCGGGCTGGTCGAGCACGCCGGCCAGTATCCAGGCGCTGGTCGCGCCGAGCAGCCAGACCAGGACGTCGCTGGACATGCGGGCGGCCCGCCACAGCAGGCCTTCGACGGCGAGGACCAGGTGGACGAAGAGCAGGGCGAGGACGCCCCACCGGTCCGTCGTGACGGCGATCGCGGAGGATCCGGCGCCGATCAGTACGGCCCAGACCCAGGTGTGGGTCAGGGTGCGGTGGCCCCCGGTGCGGCGGGCGTCGCGCGGGGCCCGGGTGGCTTTGTAGACCCCGTAGGAGATCTTGTCGACCACTTCGCACAGGCCCCGGGAGAGCGGACCGAAGGCGCGGGAGATCGTCGCCGACTTGTGGTCCAGGTCGGGGGCGAGGGCGGCTCCGGCGCAGATCAGCGCGCCGACGACGAGGACGGGCCAGGGCATCGCGTGCCCGGAGGCGGCCGCTGCGGCGCCCACCCCCAGCCAGGCCGCTGCCCCGGACAGTGAGTGCGCCGGACCCATCATGGTCGTTCCCCGCCCCGGTGGTGTGCTGGTCGGGCCCTGTTGACGGTGTCGTTCGGGCCGCATCGACGGCACAGCGTACCGTCGATGATCTTCCTACTGTCCGCCGGTTCCCTGATCCGGGGGGAAGCCAGGCAAGATGGGGGGTGTGACCCTCATTGATCAGCTCCCGCCGAACGCCGACCCCGACGCCCTCTTCGAGGCTTTCTCCTCGTGGGCGGAGGACCAGGGCATCACCCTGTACCCGGCTCAGGAAGAAGCGCTGATCGAGGTCGTCTCGGGCGCGAACGTGATCCTGTCCACCCCGACCGGCTCCGGCAAGAGCCTGGTGGCGGCGGGCGCGCACTTCACGGCCCTGGCCCAGGACAAGGTCACCTTCTACACCGCGCCGATCAAGGCGCTGGTCTCGGAGAAGTTCTTCGACCTGTGCAAGCTCTTCGGCACCGAGAACGTCGGCATGCTGACCGGCGACGCCTCGGTGAACTCGGACGCCCCGGTGATCTGCTGCACCGCCGAGGTGCTGGCCTCGATCGCCCTGCGCGACGGCAAGTACGCCGACATCGGCCAGGTCGTGATGGACGAGTTCCACTTCTACGCGGAGCAGGACCGCGGCTGGGCCTGGCAGATCCCGATCCTGGAGCTGCCGCAGGCGCAGTTCGTGCTGATGTCCGCGACGCTCGGCGACATGAAGCGGTTCGAGGAGGACCTGACCCGGCGCACCGGCCGGCCCACCACGGTGGTCCGCTCCGCGACCCGGCCCGTCCCGCTGTCGTACGAGTACGTCACGACGCCGATCACCGACACCATCACCGAGCTGCTGGAGACCCGGCAGGCCCCGGTCTACATCGTGCACTTCACCCAGGCCCAGGCGGTCGAGCGGGCGCAGTCGCTGATGAGCATCAACATGTGCACCCGCGAGGAAAAGGACAAGATCGCCGAGCTGATCGGCAACTTCCGCTTCACCACCAAGTTCGGCCAGAACCTCTCGCGTTACGTCCGCCACGGCATCGGCGTGCACCACGCGGGCATGCTGCCCAAGTACCGCCGCCTGGTGGAGAAGCTGGCCCAGGCCGGTCTGCTGAAGGTCATCTGCGGCACCGACACCCTCGGCGTCGGCGTCAACGTCCCGATCCGCACCGTGCTGTTCACGGCGCTGACCAAGTACGACGGCACCCGGGTCCGTACGCTGCGCGCCCGCGAGTTCCACCAGATCGCCGGCCGCGCCGGCCGGGCCGGCTTCGACACGGCGGGCTACGTGGTGGCCCAGGCGCCCGAGCACGTCATCGAGAACGAGAAGGCCCTCGCCAAGGCGGGCGACGACCCGAAGAAGCGCCGCAAGGTGGTCCGCAAGAAGGCCCCCGAGGGCTTCGTGGCCTGGTCGGACACCACCTTCGAGAAGCTCATCGCCGCCGACCCGGAGGCGCTGACCTCGCGCTTCAAGGTCACCAACATCATGCTCCTGTCGGTCATCGCACGGCCCGGCGACGCCTTCAAGGCCATGCGCCACCTGCTCGAGGACAACCACGAGCCGCGCAAGGCCCAGCTGCGCCACATCCGCCGGGCCATCGCCATCTACCGCTCGCTGCTGGACGGCGGCGTCGTCGAGAAGCTCGACTCCCCGGACGCCGAGGGCCGCACGATCCGGCTGACCGTCGACCTCCAGCAGGACTTCGCGCTGAACCAGCCGCTGTCCACCTTCGCGCTGGCCTCCTTCGACCTGCTGGACCCGGAGTCCCCTTCCTACGCGCTGGACATGGTCTCGGTGGTGGAGTCCACGCTGGACGACCCGCGCCAGATCCTCGCCGCCCAGCAGAACAAGGAACGCGGCATGGCCGTGGGCGCGATGAAGGCCGACGGGGTCGAGTACGAGGAGCGGATGGAGCGGCTCCAGGAGATCACCTATCCCAAGCCCCTCGAAGAGCTGCTCCTGCACGCCTACGACGTGTACAGCAAGAGCCACCCGTGGGTCCGCGACCACCCCGTCTCCCCGAAGTCGATCATCCGCGACATGTACGAACGCGCGATGACCTTCACCGAGTTCACCTCGTACTACGAACTGGCGCGCACCGAGGGCATCGTGCTGCGCTACCTGGCGAGCGCCTTCAAGGCGCTCGACCACACCATCCCCGACGACCTCAAGTCCGAGGACCTCCAGGACCTGATCGAGTGGCTCGGCGAGCTGGTCCGCCAGGTCGACTCCAGCCTGCTCGACGAATGGGAGCAGCTGGCGAACCCTGAGGTGGAGACGGCGGAGCAGGCCCAGGAGAAGGCCGACCAGGTCAAGCCGGTCACCGCGAACTCCCGCGCCTTCCGCGTCCTGGTCCGCAACGCCATGTTCCGCCGGGTCGAGCTGGCGGCCCTGGACCACGTCAACGTGCTGGGCGAGCTGGACGGCGACTCCGGCTGGGACGCCGACGCCTGGGGCGAGGCCATGGACGGCTACTGGGACGAGTACGACGACCTGGGCACGGGCCCCGACGCACGCGGCCCCAAGCTGCTCCAGATCGAGGAGGACCCGGCGCACGGCCTGTGGCGCGTCCGGCAGACCTTCGCCGACCCCAACGGGGACCATGGCTGGGGCATCAGCGCCGAGGTGGACCTCGCCGCCTCCGACGAGGAGGGCCGGGCGGTCCTGCGCGTCACCTCGGTCGGCGAACTCGGCCAGCTCTGACCACCCTCCGGCTCCGCCCGGACGGGCACCCGCCCCGCAACCGACCCCCGACCCGCAACCGACCGGCGCCCTCACGGCGGCCGGGCCCGACAGTGGAGATCCTCTGATGACGAACCCCGCCGAGAGGCTGGTCGATCTGCTCGACCTGGAGCAGATCGAGGTCAACATCTTCCGGGGCGCCAGTCCCCAGGAGTCCCTCCAGCGCGTCTTCGGCGGCCAGGTCGCCGGCCAGGCGCTGGTGGCGGCCGGCCGCACCACGGAGGGCGACCGGCCCGTCCACTCCCTCCATTCGTACTTCCTGCGCCCCGGCATCCCCGGAGTGCCGATCGTGTACCAGGTGGAGCGGGTGCGCGACGGGCGCTCCTTCACCACCCGCCGGGTCACCGCGGTCCAGCAGGGCAAGACCATCTTCAATCTGACCGCCTCCTTCCATCAGCCGGAGGAGGGCAGCATCGAGCACCAGCTGCCTCCCCGCCTCGACTTCCCGCACCCGGACACGCTCCCGAAGGTCGTGGACGAGATCCGCGAGCACCTGGGCACGCTGCCGGAGGCGCTGGAGCGGATGGCCCGCCGCCAGCCCTTCGACATCCGCTACGTGGACCGGCTCCGCTGGACCCCCGAGGAGCTCAAGGACGCCGATCCCCGCAGCGCGGTGTGGATGCGCGCCGTCGGCCCGCTGGGCGACGACCCGCTCGTGCACACCTGCGCCCTCACCTACGCCAGTGACATGACCCTCCTCGACGCCGTGCGCATCCCCGTGGAGCCCCTGTGGGGCATGCGCGGTTTCGACATGGCCTCCCTCGACCACGCCATGTGGTTCCACCGGCCGTTCCGGGCGGACGAGTGGTTCCTGTACGACCAGGAGTCGCCCATCGCGCACGGCGGCCGGGGCCTGGCACGCGGTCGCATCTACGACCTCGAGGGCAAGCTGCTGGTGTCGGTGGTCCAGGAGGGGCTCTTCCGCCCGTACGGCGCCAAGGCGTCCAAGCCGGCCGTGTCCCCGCAGTAGTCCCGCCCGTCTCCTCCCTCCCCTCCCCGAAGAACATGAGTGCTTCCATGCCCACCCCGGCTCCCGCTCCAGCCGTCCCCTGCCCCTGCGGGCTGCCCGCCGCCTACCCGGAGTGCTGCGGCCGCTTCCACTCCGGCGAGCGGCAGGCGCCCACCGCCGAGCTGCTGATGCGCTCCCGCTTCAGCGCCTTCGCCGTCGGCGACACCGCCTATC
Organism: Streptomyces sp. NPDC058289; assembly: GCF_042880975.1. NCBI lineage: Bacteria > Bacillati > Actinomycetota > Actinomycetes > Kitasatosporales > Streptomycetaceae > Streptomyces > Streptomyces sp. NPDC058289. The sequence continues at coordinate 46,629 of NZ_JBHVYI010000003.1, read as the reverse complement.
TCCTGCGCTCCTGGCACCCGTCGACCCGGCCGGGCGTGCTCGACCTGGATCCCGGGCAGCGCTGGGAACGGCTGGAGATCCTGGCCGCCGAGCGCGGCGGGATGTTCGAGACGGAAGGCTCGGTCGAGTTCCGGGCGCACTACCGCGAGGGCCGGCACACCGGCTCTCTGCACGAGCACAGTTCCTTCGCCCGGGACAACGGGGCCTGGGTCTACGTGGGCCCCCTCTCCCCCGTCGACTTCGACTGACCCCTCGCTCCGGTCAGGGCGAAGTCGAGGCTGGTGCGGTACCAGCCGGTCTCGTCCGGTGACCCGGCCAGCAGCAGCCGGGCCGCCACCTCGGCGGCCGCCGGAACCTGCGGGTGCCCGTAGGGCGGGGGTGGGGCGAGGGCCCCGAGCAAGATGCGTTCCGCCGCGTCGGGCACGATCGCGCGCACGTCGTCCTCGGGGAGCACGGAGGCCAGTACGGCAGCCCGCTCCCAGGGGTCGGCGGTCCCTCTCAGCAACAGCCCGACGTGCCGCTCGCGCCACTTCCGGGGGCGCAGGTCGGCCCTGGCCGCCATCAGCTCCCGGTCCGCGGGCGGTGCGCTCCCCCGCAGCATCCCGGGCTCGCGGGCCGCGAAGTCCCGTAGCTCCGCGGTCAGATAGAGCCACACCACCGCCCGGTAGCGGTTGATCCGGTACCCCACCGGAGTGAGGTGGCCGCAGCGTGCGAGCCGGGTGAACCGGCTCGGGCCGACCCCCAGGACGGCGGCTGCGGCTTCCGCTCCCGCGACCGTCTCCACCCGCTCGCGCAGCGCGTCCGGGAACCCCTCCGCCGACCGGACCCGGTCGAGCTCGGTCCGGGTGTACCGCGCGGCCCCGGCGGGCCCCTGGGGTCCGGCCCGTACCAGGCCCAGCTGGACGGCACGGGCGAACTCACTGCGGCTCAGCCCCAGTTCGCCGGCGGCTCGCCCACCGCCCATCAGCCCGGCGACCTCTCCGCACCCCGCGGGCGCGGACTCCGCCCTCGGCACCGCCGTCGGTGTCGTCGTCGCCGTCGTCGCCCGCATCGTCTGCGTCATAAGTGTCATCTGTGTCATCACGCTCTCCCCACCAGAGTGATTACTGTGTGTGAAGACCGTAACTCAGAGCTACGACACCCCGCAGTGCCTGTGGACAACCAGGAAAGCGCGAACGGCGCCGCCCTCCCCAGCCAACCTCCCTAACCGCCGGTGATCCGCCGCTGCGCGACACCCAGGTGTTCCCCCACCCGGTTGACCAGCAGCGTCATCTCGTACGCCACGTGCCCGATGTCGGCCTCGGAGGCGCTCAGCACGCACAGGCAGCTGCCCGCACCCGCCGCCATGACGAAGAGGACCCCGTCGTCGTACTCGACCATCGTCTGACGGACCTCACCCGCCCGGAAGTGCCGCCCCGAGCCCTTCGCCAGACTCTGCAGCCCCGCCGCGACCGCCGCCAGGTGCTCCGCGTCCTCCCGTGCCAGCCCCGCGCTCGCGCCCGTCACCAGGCCGTCGTTGGAGAGCACCACCGCGTGCCGCACCTGCTGCACCCGCCGCGTCAAGTCGTCCAGCAGCCAGTCCAGCTGCTTGTCCAGCGCCATATACAGTCCCTCCCCGTCGACGCGGCCGGACCGGCCGCGCCCCACCCCGCATAGTCGTGCCGCCAGCCTTCCCCACCAGCGGCTTTCCGGCAAGGAGGATGGACCCATGGTGAAGAAGATGACCAAAGAGGAATGGCGGGAGTTCGTCTCCCACTCCACCCGCACCGGGAAACTGTCCACCGTCCGTGAGGACGGAAGCCCTCACATCGCTCCCATCTGGTTCGTTCTCGACGGCGACTCCTTCGTGTTCAACACCGGGAAGGACACCGTCAAGGGGCGCAATCTGGCCCGCGACGGCCGCGTCGCCCTCTGCATGGACGACGACCGGCCGCCCTTCTCCTACGTCGTCCTCCAGGGCCGGGCGGAGATCAGCGAGGACCTGGACGCGATGCTCCCCTGGTCGACCAGGATCGGCGCCCGCTACATGGGAGCGGAGCACGGCGAGGCCTTCGGTCGCCGCAACGCCGTCCCCGGCGAGCTCCTCGTGCGCGTCTCCATCGACAAGGTGATCTCGGCCGCCGGCGTGGCCGACTGACGGCATCCCCTGCACTACTCCCGCACCACCACCCCCGCAACGCCGTTGTGCCGCGGGCCGGTTCACACCGAATCGGCCCGCGGTTCCACCGACTCCAGCAACCGCGCGGTGTGCACCCGTCCTGCGTACTCCACCAGCCGGATCAGCACTTCCTTCCCCGAGTCCTTGTCCCGTGCATCGCACAGCACCACCGGCGTCCCCTGATCCAGGTCCAGCGCCCGCGCGACCTCGTTCGAGGCGTACCGCCGCGCGTTCGCGAAGCAGTTGACGGCCACCACGAACGGGATCTTGCGGTGCTCGAAGTAGTCGACCGCCGGGAAGCAGTCCTCCAGCCGTCGCGTGTCGGCCAGGACCACCGCGCCCAGCGCCCCCTGGGACAACTCGTCCCACAGGAACCAGAACCGGTCCTGCCCCGGGGTCCCGAACAGGTACAGCGACAGCCCCGACCTGATCGTGATCCGCCCGAAGTCCATGGCCACGGTGGTGGTCGTCTTCTGGTCGACCCCTCCCGTGTCGTCGACCAGCTCCCCGGCTTCGCTGAGCAGTTCCTCCGTCCGCAGCGGCCGGATCTCGCTGACCGCGCCGACCAGGGTCGTCTTCCCGACTCCGAAGCCGCCCGCCACGAGTATCTTCAGCGCGAGCGCGGCCAGTTCCTCGCCGCCCTCGGCGGCCGGCGCCGGCCCGTTGTGGTGCAGTCCCATCACAGCGCTCGCAATCCCTCGATGACTTCACGCAGAATCCGCTCGTCCGGCAACTGTGCGGGCGGCACCGGCCGGCTGACCTTCACGTGCCCGGCCTCCAACAGGTCTCCGAGCAGCACCCGCACCACGCCCACGGGCAGGTCCGCGTCCGCCGCGAGTTCGGCCACCGACTGGGTCTCGTCCCGGCACAGACCGAGCAACGCCCGGTGCTCCGGTCCCAGCAGCGACTCGGCCGCCTCGTCCGTCCCCGCCGGGTCCACGACGACGAGCGCGATCAGGTCGAACCGGACCCCGTGGGGTCCCGGCTTCGTGCGCCCGCCGGTCATGGCGTACGGACGGACGAGCGGGCCCGCGTCGGCGTCGTACCACCGGCCGTTCGTGCTCAAGGCCGCCGCCCTCAACCGGCGGCCGGCGGCCGCGCCGCGAACCGGGCCGGGGTGTAAAGGTGCTCGCCGACCCGCTTGACGAGCCGGGCCATCTCGTAGGCGATGAGCCCCATGTCGGCGCCGGCCCCGCTGAGCACGGCCAGGCAGGAGCCGTCTCCGGCGGCGGCCACGAAGAGGAAGCCCTCGTCCATCTCCACCATCGTCTGGCGCACGCCTCCGGCGTGGAAGTGCCGGCCCGCGCCCTTGGCCAGGCTGTGGAAGCCGGAGGCCACGGCCGCCAGGTGCTCGGCGTCCTCCCGGCTGAGCGCGCTGGAAGCGCCCACCGCCAGGCCGTCGTTGGACAGGACCACGGCGTGCCGGACCTCGCGCACCCGGACCACGAGGTCGTCCAGGAGCCAGTCGAGTTCGCCCGACCTGCGGACGCCGTCGAGGTCGATCCTTTGATGTTCGATCATCACCGTGCTCCTTCGCCTTCGCCAGTACTGCCTGTGCCGCCCGTGCCGCCCGTGCCGCCCGCGTCGCCTGCGCGGCCCGGACCGTCCGCGCCGGCTTCGCCGCTCGCCTGCGTGCCCCGCACCCAGCCCGCCCGGTAGGCCGCCATCCGCTCGCGCGCCTGCTCGGGGCTGCGGCCGGGCGGTGCCTCCGCCCCCCGGACCCCGGCCGGGGCCTTGGGAGCGGGGGCCTCGCGCAGCTGCGGGACGAGGCTCGCCTGCCGTACGCGGCGCGGCAGTTCGGTGACCGACGCGGCCGGACCTGAGCCGGCCGGACCCGAGGGGGCCGCCGCGACCGCCGGGACGGGCGTACGGGGCACCGCGCCCGCGGAGCCGCGCGGCCGCAGCGGGGCCACCGGGGAGGGCCGGGGCTCCTCGCGTACGGGGCTCCGGTCCGGGACCGGGACCCCGCGCACGTCGTCCCGTACGACGCTGATGGCCTGGGACGGCTCCCGGTACCGCTCCCGGACCGGTTCGGCGACCGACTCCGGCGAGGGAACGGGGGCCGGAGCCGCGCCGTGCTCCTCCTCGGGCTGCGGGGAGGCGGCCGTCAGGGCGCCCTGGAGCAGGGAGTTGGGGAGCAGCACCACCGCGGTGGTGCCGCCGTACGGGGACATGCGCAGGTGCACCTTCACGCCGTGGCGGGCGGAGAGGCGGCTGACCACGAAGAGCCCGAGCCGGTCGCTGTCGAAGAGGTCGAGGGCCTCGGACTGCTCGATGCGACGGTTGGCCTCCTGGAGGGATTCGCGGCCCATGCCGAGTCCCCGGTCCTCCACCTCCAGGACGTAGCCGGCGCCGACGGGTTCTCCGCTGACCCGGACCTTGGTGTGGGGCGGGGAGAACTGGGTCGCGTTTTCGATGAGTTCGGCCAGCAGGTGGGTGAGGTCGGCGACGGCTCCGCCGACGACGGCGGCCTCGGCGAGCTGGCGGACCTCGACGCGCGGATAGTCCTCGATCTCGGAGACGGCGGCCCGTACGACGTTCGTCAGCGGGATCGGCATCCGCCAGGCGCGCCCGGGGGCGGCGCCCGAGAGGATGATCAGGCTTTCCGCGTGCCGTCGCATCCGGGTGGTGAGGTGGTCGAGGCGGAAGAGGTCGCCGAGTTCGTTCGGGTCGTCTGCGCGGCGCTCCATCGAGTCGAGCAGGGTGAGCTGCTTGTGCACCAGGACCTGGCTGCGCCGGGCGAGGTTGACGAAGACCCCGCTCACGCCGCTCGCCAGCTCGGCGCGTTCGACGGCGGCGCTGAGTGCTGCCCGGTGGACCGTGGCCAGTGCCTCGCCGACCTGGGCGATCTCGTCGTCGGCGGCCGGTCCCCGCGGGGTTTCGGCAGCCACGTCGATGTCCTGGCCGGCCCGCAACCGGTCCATGGCCTGCGGGAGTTTGCGGTGGGCGATCTCCAGCGCGGTGTTGCGCAGCGAAACCAGTTCGACGACGAGGGCCCGGCCGATGCGGACCGAGATGACGAGCGAGGCCGCCACGGCGGCCAGGCCCAGGAGGACGGCGGCTCCGGCGGGACTCAGCGCACCCGCGCCGAACGGGTCGGTGCGGTCGGCGGATGCCGTGTGGGCGGCGTCCGTGATCTCCCGCATCGAGCCGGCGACGGAGGTGTACGCCGCCTCCCAGCCGGGGGGCGGGCCGGCGGCGGGACCGGCCGCGGCGGCCAGCGCCCGGTCCTCGGCCCCGGCGAGGTCGGCGTAGGCGGCGCTCTTGGCCACGGACTGCCAGGCGTCCTGCTGTGCCGCGGGCAGGTCCCGGGCTGCGGCGGCGGTCAGGGCCCGGCGGGTCTCGACCGCGCCGGTCAACCGGCGAAGCGTTTCGGCGGTGCGCGGCCCCGGCGCCGTCAGCAGGGCGTCCTCCCGCGACAGCTGTTCCCCGGCCCGCGCGAACTCCAGCAGGACCCGGGCGTCGCCGCCCAGTTCGGCGTCCTGGCCTCCTCCGGAGAGGGCCCCGCCGACCTCCATGGCCGCGTCGATCACCCGCGTGTACGTCTCGTACGCCGCTTCCGGGGTGGCCCGGTGCCCGGCGACGTCCTTGCGCGCCGGTCCCAGTCCCTCGGCGGCGGCGACGAAGTCGCGCAGCCGGATGACGATGTCGGTGCGGTAGTCGCCGGAGTCGGCCACGGTGTTGCGGTCGCCGAGCCGCAGCGCCCGTACGGCGCCGTCGGTGCGGCGTGCCTGTTCGTCCAGGGCGGCGGCCTGGCCGGGGGCCTGGGCGGCGGCCGCCTGGCCGGCGGTGGGGTCGGCCAGCAGCCGTACGGCCGTGCGCCGTTCGGCCTGCAAGGCGGTGACGGCTGCCTCGACCGGTGCCCGGAGCTCACGGTCGACGCGCTGGGCGCGGGTGAGGCGGGCGACGTCCTGGGCCGCGTCGACGGTCGCGAAGGCCCAGAGGGCGAGCAGGGAGACCACCGGCACCATCAGCAGCGAGACGATCTTCGCTCGGACGGTGGCGGGACGCAGCCGCAGGCGCGGACCGCGGCCCCCGCCCCCGGCCCCGCCGGGTATCGCCCCGAGCACGTCGGAGGTCGCACGCTCCGCGGGCTCCTCGGCCGGAGGTCCGGCGTGCGCCCGGCGGCCCGGCCCCTTGCCGCGGCCACCCGCCGGCGCGGGCGCGGGCGGCCGCGACGCCGCTGCTTCCGGTGTTCTGCGGGGTCTGCGCATGGGCTCCTCGTTCCGGGCGGGTGCGTACGTACGTGACGGTCGCGGGGGCGGTGGCGTGGCGGCGGGCATCACCCGCAGCCGGGTGGCGGCGGCGCCTCAGCCGGTGGGGGCGGTGGCGGCCCGCTCTCCCAGGCGCAGGTCGGCGGAGGCCATCGCGGAGGCCTCCCGCTCGTCGGCGGTCGGTGAGAGGGCGACGAACGCGGAGGTGATGAAGAGGTAGGAGCCGAGGCCGACGGCGAGCGGGAAGATGAACTGCATGGCGGTGGCGCCCGGCAGGGCCGCGTCCGAGGGCGTGACCTCGACGGCGACCGCGAGCATGCCGGTGTAGTGCATGCTGCTGACGGCGCCGCCCATCACGAGCGAGGCGACGGCGACGGCCACCGGGGACTTGATGTTGAGGGCGGCCCACAGGGCGGCCGTCGCCGCGACGACCGCGATGGCGACGGAGAGCCCGACGGTGAGCGGCTCGTAGGAGACCGAGCCGTGCAGGCGCAGGGCCGCCATGCCGAGGTAGTGCATGCTGGCGACGCCGAGGCCGGTGGTGAGGCCGCCGAGGACGAGAGCCCGGCCGCGGTCCTTCCCGTAGCCGACGGCGAAGACCCCGGCGCCGACGACGATCATCGCGACGAGGAGGCTGAGGATGGTCAGCGGCACGTTGTAGCGGATCTCGGTCCCGGTGACGTGGAAGCCGAGCATGGCGACGAAGTGCATCGTCCAGATCCCGGTGCCGATGGCCGAGGCCGCGGTGAGGAGCCAGTTGCGGCGGGAGGTTCCGGTCGTCGCGGCGAGCGCGCGAACGGTGCAGCGCAGGCCGAGGGCGGCGCCGATCGAAGCCATCACGTATGACAGCGCGGGGGTAAGCCAGCCATAGGCGGCGTGGTCCAGGTGTCCCATGGCCACGGAAGCTAGTCCGGGTGAGGGAGCGAACACGGGCCGCATTTCGAAAGCCACTGGAACTGCTGGAATATGACAGAGATACGTTCATCTTCGATCACGCCGCGTACCACCTTGCACACGTTCCGCAGGCATGTGCCGAAGCCCCGGTGAGGGATCATGGGCACATGAGCGAAGACCGCACACAGGACCACACCCGGGACCGGTCGCAGGACCCGGCTCAGGACCCCGCTCGGGACCGGTCGCAGGACCCCGCTCGGAACCGGCCCCGGGACCAGACGCGGGACCGCGGCCACGTCCAGGAGTTCTTCGGGGCGCGCGCAGCCGGCTGGGACCGCAAGTTCCCCGGGGACGGGCCCGCCTTCGCGACCGCCGTCGACGAGTTCGGACTGCGTCCCGGCGACCGGGTGCTCGACGCGGGCTGTGGCACCGGGCGGGCGCTGACCGCGCTCCGCGCGGCCGTGGGACCGTCGGGAACGGTGCTCGGCGCCGATGTCACCCCGCAGATGCTGGTTGCCGCGCACGAGGCCGGCCGGGACGCGGAGGGTGCCCTGCTGCTCGCCGACGTGGCCCGGCTGCCGCTGCGCGACGGGGTGCTGGACGCCGTGTTCGCCGCCGGTCTCATCGCCCATCTGCCCGACCCCGGGGCCAACTTGCGCGAGCTCGCCCGGGTCGTCCGCCCCGGCGGCCGGCTCGCGCTGTTCCACCCGATCGGGCGGGCGGCCCTCGCGGCGCGCCACGGCCGCGAACTGACCCCGGACGACATGCGCGCCGAGCCCAACCTCGGGCCGCTGCTGGCCGGTTCGGGCTGGCGAATGACCTCGTACGCCGACGAGGACTCCCGCTTCCTCGCGGTGGCGGTCCGCACCCCCTGACCACGACCAACGAATCTCTACGTCGGCCACTTGCCCGGAACCCGCGGAGCCGGTCCCGACCGGCCCGGAGGTTGAGCCTGCGCTCCGGCCGGCCGGAGCGGGTGCCGTACGGGGCATCCGCCCGAGCCGGGCACCGGCCATGCACCGGGGCGCACCGGCCGCGCACCGAGCTCGCCCGCGGCACGCCGTCAGCGGCGCCGAGCCGTTTCCGTGGCGGGTGGCGGACGCTCCGTGCAGGTGACGGGCTTGGAAATCGGCTCCCGCCAGCTCTCGACGCGGTGGTTACTCGCTGGTTAGGGTGCGCCGACGAGAGAACGACCGGGAGGCCACGTGTCCGAAGAGGAGGACGGCGGGTCGCTGTACGTGCTGACCGCCGTGCTGCTGACCCCCGCGCAGTTCCCGAGCATCCTGGGTGACGACTACCCCGAGGCCTGCTCGCTGCTGGGCGTGCCGCCGGCGGCCGCCGGGTACGGCCTGGTGCTGGGGCAGGACGAGGAGGGCGCGCGCTGGACGGTCGTGGTCGACGACGTGTCGCTCGTGGCCATGGCCATCGCCTCGTGGGACTGCGGGATGGAGTACGACCTGTCCCCCGACGAACGGTCCATCGTGGTTTCGCTGGCGGGCTGGCCGCTGGCGCTCGCGGTGGCCACGGCCGGGATCCCCGATCCGCACGATCCCGAGCAGGGCGCCGACGGCACGGGGCGGGTGCCGCTGGCCCCGCCGTCGGCCGAGACCTGGGGTCCGGTGCAGCGGCGGATGGGCGCCGACCAGATCGCTCGGGAGTGGGCCGACTGGAGCGAGCGGGTCGCCACGGACGGCGGGGCCGCGGCCGCCGCGCACCCGGGGCTGGCGCGGGCCCTGGAAGAGGCCCTGGGGTACACGCAGAGCCCGCCGCCACCCGGCAGGGTGCGGTCGTCCTTCGCGGGCGACGAGGCGCGGACGCTGCGCGTCGACGGGCCGGGGTGGTCGCTGGTGGCCCGCACCGGCGGGGCCGCCTTCGTCCTGCTCGACGACGAGCCGAGCGAGGTGCTGGCCGTACCGCACGAGGCCCAGGGGGAGCTTCCGGAGCTGTCGGAGCTGCTGGCGGCCCTGGACCGGGTGGCCGTGCGGCCGGCCTGAGCCGGGCGGGGGCCGAGACGGGGTGCGGTGTGGCGCGGTGCGCGGCGCGGGCGAGCCGCGCGCGGGGTGTCCGATGGGCGAGCTGGGCGTGAGGGGGAGGATGCGCTGATGGATCCGGTGGAAGTGGTCCCGGTCGGCATGGTGGTGGGCGGCCGCTCGGCGGTCGTCGACGACGACTGGGGGCGGGAGACTGCGGTGATCCGCCTGGACCGGGAGCGGTTCGGGCCGGAAGCCCTGTACGGGCTGGAGGACTTCTCGCACGTCGAGGTGGTCTTCCACTTCGACCGGGTTCCGCAGGACAAGATCGAGACGGGTGCGCGGCGCCCGCGGGGCAATCCGGACTGGCCGCTCGTCGGCATCTTCGCCCAGCGCGGCAAGAACCGGCCCAACCGGCTGGGCCTCTCGCGCTGTCGCGTCCTGAAGGTGGACGTACTGGCGGCGGACGGCCCGGAGTTGCACGTGGAGGGGCTGGACGCGGTCGCGGGCACGCCGGTGCTCGACCTCAAGCCGTACATGACGGAATTCGGCCCGCGCGGCGAGCACCGCCAGCCGGAGTGGGCGACGGAGCTGATGCGGGACTACTACTGAGTCGCGCGGGGTGGGGCGGGGCTCCGCGTGTAGGGTCCGAGATTCCGTGAGCGCGTGCGGCAGGCCGTAGCGGGAAGCTCAGGGAACAGGGCCTGGCGTTGGGCGAGCCGACAGGAGTGCGGCATGACCGTGGTGACCCGTTTGGTCACGTACACCGATCTGCACGTCGACGCGACGAACGCCCGGCAGTTGTCGGTGTCGGCACGGCTGGAAGCCGTCCTCGCGGACGGCCGCAGCGTGGTGTTGCTCGACGATCGCGGCTGGAGCAGCTCGGGCCCTTCGGGCATCCGTGCGCTGACCTCCGCCGAGGACATCGAGGAGACGGCCCGGACGGTGGTCGGGCCGGACGAGCCCTTCGACGGCATGACGCAGGAACAGATGGCCGCCGGACACTGGGGCTACCTGGCCGGCGTCCTCGGGGAGCAGGGAGTGGACGTGCCCGCGCACGAGCTGGAGCGGCTGCCCCATGACGTGGTGCTCAGCGAGCGTCTACGAGCGTGGATCGGCTGAGCGATCGGGTGGCGCTCGCTGCGCATGCCACGGAGCGGCGGACCTGCCCGCACCGACATGGCGCGGACCCGACCCGGGTCGGGTCCGACCCGGCCCGGACCGCGGCGCGGCCGGGCCTTCGGCTCGGCGGGTCAGACTCGGTCGAGGGGGATGTGGGGAGTCGGCGGGAGGGTGACCTCGATGGTGTCGCCGGGCTGGATGGTGCCACCCCGGTGGACCACGCCCATGATTCCGGCCTTGCGGAGCACGTTGCCCTCGTCGTCCCTGCCCGCCACCTGCTTGAGCAGTCCGTGCTGGAAGTTGTCGATCTGCAGGCACGGGTTGCGCAGCCCGGTCACCTCGACCACCGCGTCCGCACCGAGGCGCAACAACGTGCCGGTCGGCAGGGCGAGCAGGTCCATGCCTTCGGTGGTGACGTTCTCCCCGAGCTGGCCCGGCTCGACCTGGTGACCGGCCTCGGCCACCTCCTCGAAGAGCTCCCGGTGGATCAGGTGCACCTGCCGGAGGTTCGGCTGCGTGGGGTCCTGGGCCACACGGGAACGGTGCTTGACCGTGACTCCGGCGTGGACGTCTCCCTCGACCCCGAGCCCTTCGAGGAGCGTGATGCTCTCGCGCGTGGGCTTGGTGAACGAATAGACCTCGTTGCTGCTGACCGCCGCGACCCGCGCCGCGCCCGCCGTGCTCATGGTTGGCCCCCTTGCCGCCGTCAGCGGCCGATCTGCTTCCTGGACATACCCCGCAGCCTACGACGCTGGGAGGAGTCCAACAGCAGGTAGGCGGCCACGGGGACGCCGATCAGGACCAGCAGTCCGGCCCAGAACCCGACCGCCCAGAACAGCACGATGGCTGCCACCACACCGGCAACCGCGATCTTTCCGCTCGTGGACATCTGCGGCACCCTCTTTCTCCGTCGGCCACTACCCCACACAACGCGCGCTCCGGTCCCCGCGTTCCCGCCTCCTCGTTTCCGTTCCGCTCGCGTCCGTGCCGCTCGCGCATGCACGGTCGCGCATGCAGGGTCGCGCATGCACGGTCGCGCGAACGGCCGAGGACGTGACCCGGGTCACCGCGTCGCCGCGGGCCGGGGCGGCCGCCGGTGGGTTACCCTCGGCCACTCCGTATTCGGTAGTCAAGTTTGAGGAATGCGTGCTCCCAACGATCTCCGGCCTCATCCCCTACTCCGCCGTCTTCCTCCCCGCCGAGCCGGCCCGCGAGGGCCGGATCGCCTTCTGGCGGCCCGACCCGGACGAAATCCTCCACCTCGGCGGCCGGGGCACCCCCGAGCAACTCACCATCGTCACGCCCGACCTGCAGCGCACCACGGTGCCGGCCCTCGTCCTGCCCCTCGCCGAAGCCCTGCCGCTGCTCACCCGGGTCCGGTCCGCCGCATCGGCCGGAGCCGCGCCCTTCTGGGGCGCCGCCACCCTGCTGGCCCTGCGCTTCGCCGCCCGCGGGCTGCTGCTGCCCGGGCTAAGCCCCGCCGGGTACGACGCCTGGCGGCTCGGGCCGCTGGACGCCGCCGACCTGGAGGAGGTCCGGGAGCTGGCGGCGGCCATGCCGCCCGACGCGCGCTGCGTACCGGTCGACCTCGGCGACGGCGGCCACGACAGGACGGCGGCCGGCACCCGCACCGAAACCGGCACCGGCACCGGCACCGCCGGGGATCGCGGCCTCGCCGTCCCGCCGCGGCTGCCCGCACCGGAGCCGCTGCTGCGCGCCTTCCTCGACGCCGTCGCCGACACCCTGCCCCGCTCCCCCGCCGCACCCGCCGCCGCCGGCGGCGGCTCCGCCTACGCCGCCCGCCCGCCGCAGCTCCACCCCGAACTGCGCGACTGGGCCGCGGAGATCGCGGCCGGGCACGACGCCGGGGTGCGCGTCTCGCTCCGCATCGAGGTGGACCCGGACGTCCAACCCGCCGCCTTCCGGGCCGTCCTGCAGATGCACGGCCTCGCCGACGCCACGCTCGTCGCGGACGCGGCCGACGTCTGGGCCGGGTCCGGACCCGCCGCGGCCGCCTTCCCGCCCGGTGCCCGCCTGGACGCCCTCCGGGCCCTGCGCCGCGCGGCCCGCCTGTGGCCGCCGCTCGCACCGCTGCTGGGCGCCGCCGTCCCCGACGCCGTGAACCTGGCCGACGAGGAGGTCGCGGAGCTGCTCGGGGAGGCCGCCGGCGCCCTGGCGGCCGACGGGGTGCAGGTGCACTGGCCGCGCGGGCTCGCCCGTACGCTCACCGCGCGGGCCGTCGTGGGCCGGCCCGCCGCCGGCTCCGACCTGCCGGGCCTGCCGGGCCTGCGAGGCCTGCCGGGCCTGCCGGGGCCGCTCTCGGCCAGCTCCGCGCATCCCGTCGGCTGGCGCTACACGTTGAGCGGCCAGGGCGAACTGACCGCCGACGAACTGGACCGGCTAGCCGAGGCGAAGCGGCCCCTGGTCCGGCTGCGCGACCAGTGGGTCCTGATCGATCCGGCCGCGGCCCGCCGGGCCCGGGCCCTTGCCCGCGAGAACCGCGAGGTGACGGCCGCCGACGCGCTGGCAGCCGTACTGACCGGCTCGGCGGAGCTCGACGGCACGCGGTACGACGTAGAGGCCACCGGTCCGCTGGAACGGCTCCGCACGCTCCTCACGGCCGACTCCGAGCAGTCGGATCGCGGGCACGGCGCCCCCGAGCACACCACCCCCGTGCACCCCGTCCCGGAGCACTCCGATGCGCAGGCCGACGTACAAGCCCCGGCCGCCCTCCGCGCCACCCTGCGCGACTACCAGCTCCGCGGCCTGCGCTGGCTCGCCCGCCTCACCGGGCTCGGCTTCGGCGCCTGCCTCGCCGACGACATGGGCCTCGGCAAGACGGTCACGCTGATCGCCCTGCACCTGCACCGCCAGGAGCACGGGCACGAGGGCCCGACGCTGGTGGTCTGCCCGGCCTCGCTGCTCGGCAACTGGCAGCGCGAGATCGAGAAGTTCGCCCCCGGCACGCCGGTGCGCCGCTTCCACGGTGCCGGCCGCGACCTCGAAGGAGCAGCTGACCAACCCGCCGGGGGGTTCGTCCTCACCACCTACGGCACCATGCGCCTGGACGCGCTCCGACTCTCCGCCGTGCGCTGGGGCATGGTCGTCGCGGACGAGGCCCAGCACGTCAAGAACCCGCGCTCCTCGACCGCCAAGGCCCTGCGCACCATCCCGTCGGCCGCCCGTGTGGCCCTCACGGGTACCCCGGTCGAGAACAACCTGTCCGAGCTGTGGGCCGTCCTCGACTGGACCACGCCCGGCCTCCTCGGCCGCCTCGGCACCTTCCGCACGCGCTACGCCGAGCCGGTAGAAAGCGGCCGCGACCCGCGGGCGGCGGCCCGGCTCGGGGCGCTCGTCAGGCCGTTCCTGCTCCGCCGCAAGAAGTCCGACCCCGGGATCGCGCCCGAGCTGCCGCCGAAGACCGAGACCGACCACGCCGTGTCCCTGACCCGTGAACAGGCCGGCCTGTACGAGGCGGTCGTGCGCGAGACCCTCGCCGCGATCGCCGCGGCAGACGGGATGGAGCGCCGCGGGCTCGTCGTCAAACTGCTCACCTCGCTCAAGCAGATCTGCAACCACCCCGCCCAGTACACGAAGGAGCAGCCCGGCGGCTCGAAGGAGTCCGGCGGGCCGGCCTCCGGCAAGCTGGAGCTCCTCGACGAGCTGCTCGACACGATCCTGGCCGAGGGCGGCTCGGTCCTGGTCTTCACCCAGTACGTGGCGATGGCCCGCATCATCGAACGCCACCTGACGGCGCGCGGCATCGCCTCCCAACTGCTGCACGGGGGCACGCCCGTGCCCCGCCGCGAGGAGCTCGTGGACCGCTTCCAGGCCGGCGAGGTCCCCGTGTTCCTGCTCTCCCTCAAGGCCGCGGGCACCGGCCTCAACCTCACCCGCGCCGGGCACGTCATCCACTACGACCGCTGGTGGAACCCGGCCGTCGAGGAACAGGCCACCGACCGCGCCTACCGCATCGGCCAGACCCAGCCCGTCCAAGTCCACCGCATCATCGCCGAGGGCACCGTCGAGGACCGCATCGCCGAACTCCTCGAACGCAAACGGGCCCTGGCCGATTCCGTGCTCGCGGGCGGCGAGGCCGCGCTGACCGAACTGAGCGACGCGGAGCTGACCGAACTGGTCGCGCTTCGCCCGACCGCCTCCGGGGAGTGACACGGATGAACGCGAAGGACCCGTACGAGAAGACCTTCCCGCCCCTCGCGCCCACCCCGGGCCGCGCCTTCGCCCACACCTGGTGGGGACATGCCTGGCTGCGCGCCCTGGAGGACAGCGCGCTCGACGGTCAACAGGTCAAGCAGGGCCGGAGGTACGCGCGTTCGGGCGCCGTCGGGGCCGTGTCCGTACGGCCGGGCGGGCTGACGGCCGTGGTGCGCGATCCGGACGGGACGGCGCACCGGACCGACGTGCTGGTGCAGGAGTTCACGGAAGCGGAATGGGACCGGCTGCTCGGGCTGGCGGCCGCAGAGTCCGGGCACATCGCGGCGCTGCTCGACCGGGAGGTCCCGCCGGAGCTCGTCGAGGACGCGGCGGCGGCCGGGGTGGAACTGCTGCCCGGAATAGGGGACCTCGACCCGCGCTGCGACTGCGAGGCGTGGGACCACTGCCCGCACACGGCGGCGCTCTGCTACCAGGTGGCCCGGCTGCTGGACCAGGACCCCTTCGTGCTGTTGCTGCTGCGCGGGCGGGCGGAGGCCGGCCTGGTGGCCGAGCTGGAGGAGCGCAGCACGGCGGAAGCGGAAGCGGAAGCGGGATCCCCGGATTCCGCCGGTGAGATCGGTGTCCTCGCGTCCGAGGTGTACGCCGCGGCTTCCGCCCTGCCCCCGCTGCCTCCGCCCGCGGCGCTGCCGGACGCGCCGGGCCAGCCGCCGACGCTGGACACGGAGTCGGGGACGGAGCCGCCGGGCCTGGATGTGGACGGGGTGGAGTTCCTCGCGCAGGCGGCCGCGACGCAGGCGTACCGGCTGCTCGCGGAAGCGCTCGCTCCGGCCCACGCGGAGTGCGCCCCGCAGCCCGAGCCCACGTCCGCGCAGGACGCCGTACGGCTCACGGCGGAGGCCCACGACCTTCGGGTCCGCTCCCGCCTGTCGGCGGCTTCCGACAGGGACCGGGCCGCCATGGACCGGGCCGTACTCGCCTGGGGCTTCGGCGGGGCACAGGCCGTCGCGGTGCTGGAGGAGGACTGGACCCCGGACCGGGCGTCGCTCACCCGGGCCCGGGCCGCACTGGCAGCGGCCTGGCCCGACGGGGCGGATGGTGGGGACGCCGGCGCCTGCGCCCCGGTGCTCCGCCGGATCCGGTCCCGCTGGACGGAGCCGGGCGGTGACCGCCAGCTCCGCCTGGGCCGCGAGGGCCGCTGGTGGCCGTACCGCCGGGCGGCGGACCACTGGATCCCGGCGGGCCCGCCGTCCACGGACCCGGCGGCGGCGCTGGCCGCGCTGGACCCGGAGGACCCGGAGGGCTAGGAGGACCCGCCCCGGCGGGCGCACCGACGGGGACCGGCCGACCTGCATCCCGCACTGGCCGACGTACCGCTTGTCGGGGCGTCGGGCCGGTACGACGATGGGGCGCTCCGGGTACCAAGGCACCGCGAGAGGGTGACATGGACGATCCTTCGGTGGCTCTGCCGGGCGGGGCCGACCCCGCCGAGCGGACGCGGCAACTACGGCGGGCCCACGCCGCGTTCACCCAGGACGGGCGGGTCGAGGCCCCGGTGCGGGCGGTCATCGCGAGGTCCTGGCGCCGCTGCGCCCGGGCCCGGGTCAGCCCGGAGTGCACGCCCCGACTGGAGCTGGCCGGGGCGGAACTGCGGTCTTACCGGGAGCAGCACCCCTTGGCCAGGGTGCTCCCGCTGTTCCGGGACCTCGTGGGCGCCTTCGCCTCGGACGGGGCCCACCTGCTGGCGGTGTGCGATGCGCGGGGCAGCCTGCTCTGGGTGGAGGGCGAACCCGCCACGATGCGGCGCGCGGAGGGCCTCGGCTTCGTGCCGGGCGCCCACTGGGCGGAGACGGCGATGGGCACCAACGCCCCCGGCACGGCGGTGGCGGTCGGGCAGCCGGTCCAGGTCTTCGGCGCCGAGCACTTCAGCCGTCGGGTGCACCCGTGGACCTGCGCGGCGGCTCCGGTCCGCGATCCGCACACCCGAAGGCTGCTCGGCGCCGTCGACGTCACCGGGGGCGACTGGCTGGCCCATCCCCACTCCCTCGCCTTCGTGCGGGCGGTGGCGTGCGCGGCCGAGGCCCGGCTGGCCCTGCTCGATCCCACGCCCCCGGCACCCGGGGACTGCCTCACCGCGCTCGGCCGCGACGAGGCGCTGCTGACCGGGGGCGGCCGCGAGGTCCGGCTCGGGCGGCGGCACAGCGAGATCATGGCGCTCCTCGCGCACCATCCGGAGGGCTTGTCGGGGGAGGAACTGGCGATCGCCCTGTACGAGGACGAGTCGGTGTCACCGGTCACCCTGCGCGCCGAAATGTCACGGCTGCGCGGCCTGTTGGGCCCCCGGGCCCCGCTCTCCCGCCCCTACCGCACGGCCGCTCCGCTGGAGGCCGACTTCACCGCCGTCACCCGGAACCTGGCCTCCGGCGCCGTCTCGGCGGCGCTGGCCCGCTACCCGGGCCCGCTGCTGCCCGCGTCCACGGCGCCCGGCATCGTCCGGCTCCGGCGCCGCATCGAGGAGCAGGCACGGGCCGCCGTGATCGCGCGGGCCGACCCGGGTCTGCTGACCGACTGGGTGTGCAGTCCGTGGGGCGCGGAGGACATCGAAGCCTGGCGGGCCCTGGCGGCCGTACTCCCGGCTGCGGACCGGACGGCCGCGCTGGCCCGCGTACGGGCCATCGACGCGGAACTCATGGCGTTGCCGCGGGAGTTGCCGACCGCCGGGCCGGCCGGGCGGGGCCGCACCGCCCCGGAAGGGACCACGACGGGAATCACCGCAACCACCACCGCCCGCGTCGGCGGCACCACCGCCACCTCCTCCTCCACCACCACCATCACCGCACCATCGTCCGCGGCCCGTTCACCGCGCGGCCGTGCAACGTACCGGCAACCTGCCCGCCCCTAGCCTCACGGCGAGCACCGGCCGATGGCGGCCGGCGCCCGGCAAGGGGAGGTCCATCCATGGCCCGTTACGCTGCGCCCGGTACCGAAGGCGCGCTCATGTCGTACGCGTCCCGCTACGGCCACTTCATAGGCGGCGAGTACGTCGAGCCCGCCCTCGGGCGGTACTTCGCCAACCCCTCCCCCGTGACCGGTGAGACCTTCACCGAGGTTGCGCGCGGTACGGCCGAGGACATCGAGCGCGCACTGGACGCGGCGCACGCCGCCGCGCCCGCGTGGGGACGCACCTCGATCACCGAGCGTTCCACGATCCTGCTGCGCATCGCGGACCGGATGGAGCAGAACCTGGAGGCGCTCGCGGTCGCGGAGACCTGGGAGAACGGCAAGCCGATCCGCGAGACCCTGGCCGCCGACATGCCCCTCGCCGTCGACCAGTTCCGCTACTTCGCGGGCGCGCTGCGCGCCCAGGAGGGGGCCCTCAGCCAGATCGACGAGGACACGGTGGCCTATCACTTCCACGAGCCGCTGGGGGTGGTCGCCCAGATCATCCCGTGGAACTTCCCCATCCTGATGGCCGTGTGGAAACTGGCGCCGGCCCTGGCCGCGGGCAACACGGTGGTGCTGAAACCGGCCGAGCAGACCCCGGTGTCGGTGCACTACCTGATGAGCCTGATCGGCGACCTGCTGCCGCCGGGGGTGGTGAACATCGTCAACGGCTTCGGCGAGGAAGCGGGCAAGCCGCTCGCGTCCAGCCCGCGCGTGGCGAAGGTGGCCTTCACCGGGGAGACCTCCACCGGGCGGCTGATCATGCAGTACGCGGCGGAGCACCTCAAGCCGGTCACGCTGGAGTTGGGCGGAAAGAGCCCCAACCTCTTCTTCGACGACATCTGGACCGCGGACGACGACCTGCGGGACAAGGCCCTCGAAGGCTTCACCATGTTCGCCCTCAACCAGGGCGAGGTGTGCACCAGCCCCTCCCGGGCCCTGATCGAGCGCGGCCGTTACGGCGACTTCCTCGACGCGGCCGTGGCCCGCACCGAACTGATCGTGCCCGGGCATCCGTTGGACACGGACACGATGATCGGCGCGCAGGCCTCTGCGGAGCAGCTGAAGAAGGTCCTCTCCTACGTGGAGATCGGCCAGCAGGAAGGCGCGAAGATCCTCACCGGCGGCGGGCGCATCGACCACGGCGGCGAACTGGCGGGCGGCTTCTACGTCCAGCCGACCATCTTCGAGGGCGACAACCGCATGCGGATCTTCCAGGAGGAGATCTTCGGCCCGGTCGTGTCGGTGACCTCGTTCCAGGACTTCGACGACGCGGTGCGCATCGCGAACGACACGGCGTACGGGCTGGGCGCCGGCGTCTGGACCCGCGACATCAACACGGCCTACCGCGCGGGCCGCGCGATCCAGGCGGGCCGCATCTGGACGAACTGCTACCACGCCTACCCCGCCCATGCCGCTTTCGGCGGCTACAAGCAGTCGGGCATCGGCCGAGAGACCCACAAGATGATGCTGGAGCACTACCAGCAGACGAAGAACCTTCTGGTCAGCTACTCACCGAAGAAGCTCGGCTTCTTCTAGTGCCGCGTCAAGCAGCGTTCGCCCTGTGTGGGCAGCCAGGCAGCGGGGCCGACAAATTGGAGTGACAGGTCTCGACCTGGTCGGCATGATCGGTCACTTGTTCCGTCATGTCCGACTCCGGGGGTACGCCACGTCCATCGACCGTGAACGAGTCTGGCTGCTGCCCTGGACCGCCGTTGACCCCGGCCGGAACGCTTTCGGCCGGGGCGACGACGAGGCGGCACGGCTGACGGCGCTCGTCGTTCCGATGGTGCCTTCCGAGGCCGCGCGGACGGCTGATCCCGACCGGATGGCGGGCTATCGATTCACCGACGAGGTCACTGCGCTCCTGGTGTCCCGTTACGGCCGGTGGGCCTGCGGTTGGGACTACTCGGTCCACAACGGTGGTCCCGTCGAGGCCTGGTGCTGTGCTTCGGACTCGGTCGGAGAGGCGCAGGAGACCGCCGAACGCGTCGTGACCTGCCTGCTGGAGTGGCGTGACTGGCTGGAGGACATGGCCGAACGGTTCGAGCAGCTCGCACCGAATCCCGACGCGGACACCGAGGACCGGAGCTGGCATCTGGAACGCGCGGTGACCCGCCTGGTCACCGCGGTCGTCAACAGCACCCACGCCGAGTCGTCCTGGTACAGGCTCTGCGAGACGACGCTGACCTGGTTCCTCACCTCCACCGGCCTGGGGTCGGAAGAGGCGCAGAAGGCGGTGGACGCCGCCATCGGCGGCCGGTTCAAGAGCCACGCCGCGCCCGCCCCGACCCTGCTCGACACGGTGGGAGAGGACCTGGCGATTCACCTGACCGGCCGCGGGTTCTATCGTGAGCGATGACGCGCTGGCCGCGTGGTGCAGGGTCAGGGAGCAGGTCGACTGGCGCTCGGCGGCGAGCGTGGGCCCCGCTCCGGCGCGCCCGGCCGTCGACGGGCTCGCCGCCTGGTTCGACGGTCCGGTCCGGCTTCGCGACCCGCGTCGCGCCGACCGGCTGCTCGCTGCGATGACCCTGTCCCGCGTCGCGGCCTCACGGGGAGAGCCGCTCACACCGACCCTTCTCGCCGACTGGCAGAAGCTGGTCCTCGGCGTGAAGGAGGTGGGTCTGCGTGAGGGCGACGCCTTCGCCAAGGGCGGCCGGGAGCGCTACGGCCTCACGCCCCACACGTGGCAGGACTTCGCCGCCCGCCTGCACCAGAGCGCCGACCCGTCGATTCCCCTGACGGCCCGCGCGGCCAGGGCATACCTCGACATCGCCTTCTTCCATCCCTACCCGGACGGCAACGCACGCCTGGCACTGCTGGTCCTCGCCCACGTCCTGGAGAGGGAAGGAGTACGCCTGGACGAAGTGGGGCCGCTGCGGACCACCCGCTACGCGGACGACCCTGACGGCGCTCTCGACCTGGCCGCTCTCGTCACCGTCCTGATCCGTGCCGCGCACCGTCGGGCAACCGCATGCGGCACCTTCGACCGGGACGCCCGGTTCAGGTGACCTGCGAGGCGCCTCGGGAGGACAGGCTCTAGGCGCGTCAGGGTGACGGTACGTATGTCCGCGCTTCCAGCGGGTTCCGGATCGCGGTCGGGCGCGGCACGCTTCCCCCCGCGCACCGCCGGTGGGGCACGCATAATGGATGGAACGGCGGGTGGAAGGGGACGTCTCGTGCCATCGGCTCTGCCGGGGGGCGAGGAGACTCACGGCCCGTTCTGGTCCGAGCCTGGGACGCTGCTGGAGCACGTGCCCGTGGCCGTCTTCGGCGTCGATGCCGGCGATCTCGTCTGTTACTGGGGGCCCGGCGCGCGGGAACTCTTCGGGTACGACTCCACCGCCGTCCTGTCCGAGCCGGGCGCCGTCCTCTTCGCCGACGGGCTCCGGGGCGCCTCCGAGTCTTGCGCCCGGCTGACGGAGCAAGGCCGGACCCTGGGGTACTGGAGGGGCCGGCTGACGGCACGGCATCACGACGGCGCGACCTTCGAGTGCGGTTTCCGGGCCTTCTCCGTGACCGGAGCCGGAGGGCGTTCGGTCGTGATGGTCCTGGCGAGCCGCAGCGACGAGCTCGACCGGGTCAAGACCAACCTCGCGTTCCTCGACGCACTCTTCGAGACCTGCCCCATCGGTCTGGTCATGCTCGACCCGGACCTCCGGTACGTCCACCTCAACCAGGCGCTCGCCGATATGGACGGCCTTCCGATCGAGGCGCACCTCGGCCGGCGCATGGACGAATTCATGATCATGTCCGACGGCGGCGAGTACCAGCGCATGGTCCGGAACGTCGCGCTGGGCGGAGCGCCGGTCGTGGGGACGCTGGTGGGGCTGCGCCCGCGCGGGCATCCGGACCGTGACCAAGTGCGGTCGGTGAGCTTCTTCCCCCTGAGTCAGGCGGTCGGCTCGCGTCCCGGAGTGGGCGGGCTGATGGTGGACGTGACGGACCGGGAACAGGCCATCCTGGAAGCCACCGCCAGCCGACGGCGACTGGCCCTGCTGGACGGGGCCTCCACCCGCATCGGGACCACCCTGGACGTGAACATCACGGCCCAGGAGCTGATCGACGCGTCGATGCCGGACTTCTGCGACGGCGCCGTGGTCGAAGTCGTGGAGTGGATGGACGAGGACGAGGTCTTCGATCCGGCAAGATTGCTGGTCACCCGTCGGATCGCCTCCGGAACGATCTTGCCCCCGCCTGCCACCGAACTCGTGAGCGGGGTCGAGACGGTGCGGTATCCGCCCGGCTCCGTCATCCACGACATGCTGCGAACCGGTCGTGCGATCTCCGCGGTGGTGAACGAGGAGTTCCTGGCCCGGACCGTCCTCATCGAGTCGCGCGCACGGCTCTTCGCCGAGAGCGGGTTGGCCTGCGTCCTCGTCGCCCCGCTCATCGCCAGGGGCACCGTCCAGGGCATCGCCATGTTCGGCCGGTCCGGGGACCGGCCGGCCTTCACCCGGGACGACGTCAGCCTTGCGAGTGAGCTCGCCTCGCGTGCTGCGATCTGTCTGGACAACGCCCGCCTGTACAGCCGGGTCCAGGACATCGCCCTCACACTGCAGCGGGCCTTGCTGCCCAGCGCGTTGGCGACCAGCCCGTACGTGGACGTGGCGCACCGGTACGTGCCCGGCAGCCGGATCACCGAGGTCGGCGGCGACTGGTACGACGTGATCAATCTGCCGGACGGCCGGGTCGTTCTCGTGGTGGGCGACGTGATGGGGCACGGGGTGTCGGCCGCCGCAGCCATGGGCCGCCTCCGCATCACCACCAAGGCTCTGGCCAGGCACGACAGCGAGCCTGCCGAGCTGCTCACCGAGCTCGACGCGTGCGCCCAGGAGGCCGGCATCGAGCTGGCGACGTGCCTGCACATCGTCTACGACCCGAAGACCGGCCGCGCCCGCATCGCCAGTGCCGGCCATCCCCCGCCCCTGATGCTCCGACCGGACGGCACGGTGGAGACCATCGACGAAGTCCTGGGAGTCCCCCTCGGCGTCGGCGGCTTCCCCTTCCGGACTACCGAGATCGAACTCCCCGCGAACGCGACCCTCGCCCTGTACACCGACGGCCTCATCGAGGCGCGCGGCCGGGACATCGAGGCCGGTCTGGGGGCACTGCGTACCGAACTGGCCGGAGCTCCGGGGCCATTGGAAGCGATGGCGGACCACATCCTCGGGAGCCTGCTGCCCAGTCCGCCGGCCGACGACACGGTTCTCGTCCTCGCCCGCGTCCACCGCGCCCCGTAGAGGCCCTTGGCGGCGCCGCGGAGCCTGGGTCAGCGTGCGCGTACGCGTGTGCCCTCGATGGCGATCTCGGCCCTCGTCTCCTCGATGCCGACCAAGCTCGACCTGAACGACCGGACCCAATTGGCCTCCTCGTGCACGACGCCGGCCTGACCGACTGACGGGGTAACGTGATCGGCTGCCGTGTGGATGGACCAGAGTGATGAGGGTGCGATGAGTGAACTGACGAAGCCCGAGATCGAGCTTCCGGCGGGTGAGGCCCCCCAGGAGCTGACCGTCCGGGACATCGTCGTCGGGGACGGGGCCGAGGCGAAGCCGGGCCGGGTCGTCCGGGTTCATTACGTCGGGGTCACCTTCGCGTCCGGGAGGGAGTTCGACGCCTCCTGGGACCGGGGCGAGCCGTTCAAGTTCGCCGTGGGTGGCGGCAGGGCCATCAAGGGCTGGGACCGGGGAATCCGGGGGATGAAGGTCGGCGGTCGGCGCGAGATCATCGTCCCCCCGCGCCTCGGCTACGGGAACCAGTCGCCCTCGCCGTTGATCCCGGCGGGTTCCACGCTCGTCTTCGTGGTGGACCTGCTCTCCGTGGTCTGAGGAAGGCCCGCGGCATCCGGAGCCACCGCGCCGAGCCGGCGTGGACGGAGACCCGGAACACGCGGGTCCGTCGCCCCCTTGAGTGTGCGACGCCCCGTCAGGCCGGGGTAAACGCGCGGCGTACGCTGAGGTCCCGCCCCACGGCGCGTAAAAGCGACTTAAGGAAAGGCTGATCGTGCGCACTCCCCTCTCATGGCTTGCCGACAGGTACACACTCGGAGCGAGAAGCGTCAGAGTGGCCGCACTGGGTTCGGTCGTCGCAAGTATCGCGATTATCGTGACCGGTGGAATCGTCCGCGTCACCGGATCCGGTCTCGGCTGTACCGATTGGCCC
The DNA here is from genome assembly GCF_042880975.1 of Streptomyces sp. NPDC058289. Lineage (NCBI taxonomy): Bacteria > Bacillati > Actinomycetota > Actinomycetes > Kitasatosporales > Streptomycetaceae > Streptomyces > Streptomyces sp. NPDC058289. Next base: position 22,990 of record NZ_JBHVYI010000003.1, on the reverse strand, counting down.
ATGTGTACGGGAGAAACGCTGGCCCCCACCGCAGAAATGGGGGTGCACGGCGCCATCGAATTCGGAAACCGACTCCTGACCGGGGCGCTGTGCGCAGTGGTCGGCTGGGTCATCATTACCGCGCGCCTCCAGGAAAAGCCCATGCCTTCGGTTCTGCGCGGAGGCTGGGCGCAGTTCTGGATCGTCGTGCTCAACGCGGTAGTCGGCGGCGTGACCGTATGGATGCGGCTCAGCCCGTACATCGTTGCCGCTCACTTCCTCGCCGCCACGCTGCTGCTCACCGCCGCGGTGTACACCTGGCACGCGGCGTATGCCGATGCCGGCACCGGTGACGATGCCGGCACCGGTGACGGCCCCGGTGCCGACGCCAGTGCCGATGCCGACGGCGCCCCGCCCGTCGCGCGGGTCCGGTCGCTGTCTGTGGCCTTGGTCGCGGTGACGGCCCTGCTGGTCTTCGTGGGCACGCTCGCCACCGGCTCGGGTCCGCACGCGGGCGATTCCTCGGACGTGGCGCGGATGCCCTTCAACTGGACGGCCGTGACGGTCGTCCACGGTCTGCTGGCCGCGACGGTCCTGGTCTTGGCCGGAGCCCTGCTCTCCGCCCTGCCCAAGGACGGCTTCGGCGAAGCGCGCCGCAAGGCGGTCGCCTTCCTGGCCGTGCTCCTGGGCCAGGGCCTCGTGGGGCTGGTGCAGTCGGTGACGGCCCTGCCCTCGCTCCTCGTGATGCTCCATCTGCTGGGCTCGGCGCTCGTGTGGACCGGAGTACTCCAGGTGCACTTCACAGTCAAGAGGGCCTGTTCCGGCCATTCGAGTCCGCTCAGCGGTGCACCGCTGCCGCGCGCGCGGGGCGCCGCGACGCACGCCTGACCCGCCGGGAGACCAGTGCATATGCCACGTACCCGCGGCAATCGGAATTGAAGATTCCCATTCGTCCGGGCCGTGGCTTTCGGCCATCACGGGCGACTGTGTCGAAAGTACCGTCTCGCGAATCCCCACTCCCGCTTGTTAGGTTGTTGATCAATCGAACGGAAGGGGGTGACACAAATGAACGACCACGAGGTTGTCGAATACGAGGCGCCCGAAATGCTGCCCATCGGCGAGTTCTCCGAGCTCACGATGTGGTACGGCTGGGCCAGCAACGACGGTGAGGGCACCGCGATCATCTAATCGCCGTGCGCAAATTCAGTTGGCTAGGGGGATTCCTTGAGTGCGTCATGGTTCATCGCTTTCCCTTCGAGCGTCGATGACGCATTTCCGGTCTCCGCCGGGCCGACTGAGAAAACCGAAGTGCTGACGTACGCCTCGGGCCGGACGTGGGTGGTCGCAGACCGCTCCCATGCCCGCCTGATTGCCGCGGAAGCCGGCGCCAGACGCCTCGCGCTGTTCGGCGAGACGAGCATCGACGCGGGGCGTCTGGCCCGCCTGCTGGCACAGCACGACGAAGCCGCCGGCCTGATGGCCGCCGCGCACGAGATCGCCGGCAGCTTCCACATCCTCTACACCGACGGCCGCTCCACCTACGTCCAGGGGAGCGCGTCCGGCCTGCGCCAGGTGTTCTACGCCCGTCGCCAGGACGGCTCGTACGCCGCGTCCGACTCGGTCGAACCACTGGCCCGGCTCAGCGGCGCCACCCCGCGCATCGAGATGGTCGCCTGGGGGATGTTGCACCCCGGATTCGACTACGGGCTGACCCACGGCACCTACTGGCACGGGGTCCGCCGGCTCCCCGCCGACCAGAGGCTGCGCATGACCGCCGACCGGGTCGAGTCCACCACCTGGTGGACTCCCCCGGAGCCGACGCTGTCGCTCGCCGACGGCGCTCCGAAGGTGCGGGCCGCGCTGGAGGAGGCGGTCGCCGTGCGGATCGCCACGGCCGGCGGCCTCTCCGCGGACCTGTCGGGCGGCATGGACTCGACCTCCCTGTGCTTCCTCCTGGCGGGCCAGGGCGCCCCCTTCCGGTCGTTCGTCGAGCAGACCGTCGACCCCAACCACGACGACGCCCACTGGGCGGCGATCGCCGCCCGGGAGATCGACCGGGACCTGACCGTCCTCGGCCCCGAGGACGTCCCGGGCCCGTACGACGGCATCTGGGAATCCGGCCGCGGGCTCGTCCAGGACGTTCCGTACGGGCTGGGCGAGCCGTACACCCTCATCCGGAACCGGGCGCGGAAGACCGCGATGTCCAGGATCTTCGCCGCCACCGGATCCGACGTCCACATCGGCGGATTCGGCGGGGACGAGCTGTTCACCATCGCGCCGTCCCACTTCGCCGACCTCTACGCCCGTGCACCCCTGCGCGCCGTGCGCGGCATCCGCGACCTCGCCCGGCTGCGGCGCTGGAGCATGCCCTCCGTCCTGCGCGGGCTCGCCCGGCAGCAGACGTACCAGGGCTGGTTCGAGGAGCAGTTGCACAGTCTGCACCTGCCCCGGCCGGATGTCTTCGGACCCGGTCTGAGCTGGGGCCCGCAGGTCCGCGTGACCCCGTGGTCGACACCCGCCAACGTCGAGGCCGTGCGCGCGGTCGCCGCCGCCGGCGATGCCCGCCGCACCCCGCAGGCCGACACCCGATCGGTGCACACCAGCATCGCGGGACACCGCGTCGGCGGCCAACGCCTCGGCCCGCTGCGCGCCCTGATGGAGCACCAGGGAATCACCCTGTCGCTGCCGTACATGGACGACGCGGTACTGGAGGCCGCCCTGGCGGTATCGCGCGGCGAGGCCCTGCCGGGCACCGGATTCAAGCCGGTCCTGAAGTCCGCCATGCGGGTGGACGCGACGCCGGGTTCCCGGGCGGGCGCGCTCTCCCGCTCCACCAAGGGCGAGTTCAGCATGTCGGTGCACCGCGGGCTGGCCCGCAACCGCCGCTCGCTCCTCGGCCTGTTCGAGGACTCGCTGCTCGCCGAGCACGGCCTGGTGGACATCGACCGGCTGCGCGCCGCCCTGCGGGACACGATGCGCCCCGAGTACGAGACCAACGCGCTGGAGCTGACCGTCGCCGCGGAGGCCTGGATGCAGGCCGTCGCGGGGAACCCCGCACCGGCGGCGCCCGAACGCCCCCTCACGAACCGACGACTGGCCTCACCATGCTGAAGATCTCCCCTCACGTCGTACTCACCAAGACCGAGGACGCCGCCGTCCTCCTGGACAAGAAGTCCGGCACGTACTTCCGCATCAACCCGATGGGGACGTCCGTGTTCGAAATGCTCGCCGCGGGACGCACCCAGGACGAGGTCGTGGACGAACTGTGCGCACGTCACCCGGAGGCGGCCGACCGGATCCCCGGCGACGTCGCGAAGCTGATCGACACCATGCGACGTGCGAAGGTGCTGGTCTGACGTGACGCTGCCCATGACCCTGGAGCCCCGCGCCCGGTTGCCGCTGCGCCGTCGGCCCCTGCCGTTGCTGGCCGTCACGGCGAGCCGCCTGCTGACCCGGCTGAGCCCGCACACGCTGGAACGGGCGCTGCGCCTGTTCAGCGGCGGCGCCCGCCCCGCCACCCTCGCCGAGGCACTGGCCGCGCGCAGCGACGTCGTCTCCGTCAGCCGCCGCGCCGCCGGACCGTACTGCCTGGAGCGATCGATCGCAGCGGCCCTGCTGGCCCGCCTGCGCGGCAGCTGGCCCGACTGGATCTCCGGCGTCAGCCTGATGCCGTTCGCCGCGCACGCCTGGATCGAGGTCGAGGGCCGGGCGGTCGGCGAGTCCATGCGGCTGGACGCCTTCCACAAGAACATCGTCGTGTCCCGCGCCCTGCGCCCGGAGCGGAGCGACGGACCGCACGAGCACCTCTCCGAGAGCTGAGACGGACGGACACCATGGACACCAAGCACATAGTGGAACAGCTGGCCGGACGGGGATACGCCCTGGTGCCCGGCTTCGTGACGGGCGAGGCCCTCGCACGGGCGCAGGCCGCGATCGACACGTACTTTCCCGACGCGGAGGCGAGCGGGAGCACGCCCGATGAGGTCAACGCCCTCAAGCACGCGGTTCCGTTCCCCTTCACCAGCAACGACCTGAACCGGCACGCGCTGGACACCCGGGTGATCGACGTCGTGGAGGATCTGCTCGGCACCACCGACCTGCGTCTGACCAGCTCCTTCATCCAGGCCAAGTACGGCACGGCGTACGGGGAGAGCCGGGACCAGACCCTGCACAACGACGCCTGGGCGGCCAGCAGTCTGGTGCACCCGCGTGCGGACGGCGTCTACCAGCGCGTGTACGGCATCCTCTACCTGACCGACGTGACCGTGGACACCGCGCCCACCTATGTCGTCGACCGTGCCGCACACCTCGGGCTGCCGCTGCTGACCGACGCGGGCAAGGGCTCGTACGACAAGGCGGAGTATCCCGGGCTGTACGAGCAGGAGCGGCCCGTGGAGGCCCAGGCCGGCTCGCTCCTGCTCTTCGTCGGCGACATCGTCCACCGGGGGTCGGCCTACAACGAACTGCTCGGCCGGCGGCTCGCGCTCTTCTTCAACATGCACGGCGCGCAGGCCCGTTGGACGGACAAGCACCTGTGGTCGATGCGGCCGGCCCACCCGAACTGGAACACCCTGCACGAGCTCATGGTCGAACTGGACCCGCGCCAGCGCCATTTGCTGGGCTTCCCGCCTCCCGGGGACGACTACTGGACCGAGGAGACGATCGGGCACCTGGAGCGGATGTATCCCGGGATCGACTCCAAGCCCTACCTGCCTCCCGTCCCCGAACCGGTCGCCCCGTGACCACGCAGCACCCGGTGACGTCGCAGCGGCCCGGGTACGCGGGTTTGGCCGTCGACGGGCTGCGCTACCTGGGAGAGGTGCTCGGCCTGGGGGAACGTTTCGACGCGGCGGCCGAGGCGGCCGTCGGAACCCTCTTCGACGGATGGGGCCACCGGGTCTCGCGGGACGCCGACGGCGGCGGTACGCGGCAGGACGCGGTGTCGACCGCGCCGTTCGAATACTCTCTCGTGCTCGACGGGGACCGTGTCGACGTCCGGCTCTTCTTCCGGCCGCTCTCCGAACGGGGCCCCGCCTCCGCGACCGGGAGCTGGGAGCGCGGCCTGCGGACACTGGCCGAGCTGGACCGCCTGGGCCTCGCACGGACGGCACGGGCCCGGGAGGTCACCGACCTGTTCCGGCCGCGCAGCGAGCGGGCGGCGTTCGGGATGTGCCTGGCGGCCTCGGTCCGCGCCTCGGGCATCGCACGCCCCAAGGTGTACTTCGACACGCTGGCGGCGGGTACCGGGCGCAGCCGGGAGATCGTGGGGACGGCGCTCGACCGCCTCGGCCAGGGCGGCGCCTGGAGCTGGCTGCAGCGCCACGACCCCCAGGGGATGGCCGACTTGATGCCGGCCTTCTTCGCGCTCGACGTGGACGAGTCACCGCACGCGCGGATCAAGTTCTACACGACGGTCGCGGAGCGTTCCACCGCCGAACTCGTAGCACGCCTGGCCCCGTTGGGCCGCGCTGCGGCGACCGCCGCCGCGGGTCTGGTGGCGGACTCCGCCCCGCGGGGAGCGGAGCCGCTCGACCTGGCCGGCGTACGCCCGACTCTTTGCTGGAGCATGACCTCGCGGGGCGGGGCCCGGCCGGAGGACGCCACGCTGTACCTGCCGTTCAACCTGTACGCCCCGCAGCAGCAGGAGGCGCACGGCAGGCTGCGCGGGAGTCTGGATCCGGCGCTCCTGGCCCGGGTCGGGCGGCTGGTGGGCGACCACGCCGCCGCCGTGGAGGGGCGGGCGAACCCGTTCCACTGGGCGGCGGCCAAGCTGGTGCACGGCGGGCGGGCGCTCACCCTCTACGCCTCGGCCGCGGCGGTGGAGGCGGCACGGACGGCACGGGTTGCTGCCCGGCCCCACCGGCCGCTGGTCAGTGGTGTGGGCGGATGACCGGGCTCCGGCCGTCCGCCGTTCCTCAGGGCTCGCAGAGGCGTACGGCCAGGGCCGCGATGTCGTCGTCGAGGCGTCCCCTGCTGTAGCGGAGCAGGTCCCGGTGCAGGGCCGTGAGCAGGTCGCGGGGCGGCGCCGGGGGCTGTCGGCGCATCCACTCCGTCAGCGGGAAGAACTCTCCGTCGCGGGCGCGGGCCTCGGCGATCCCGTCGGTGTACAGGAGCAGCACGTCGTCGGGGGCGAAGCCGAACGTGTCGACGGTGTAGTGGTCTCCGATCAGCTCGGCGAGGCTGAGCAGCGGGGAGGGGGTGGCCGAGTCGAGGACACGGAGTTTCCCGCGGTTCAGGATCAGTGGCGGGGGGTGTCCGCAGTTGAGGATGTCGATGTGCCCGCCCCCGTGCGGGATCTCGACGAGGAGGGCCGTGGCGAAGCGCTCCATCGGCCCCTCGGGGGGAAAGGCGGCGTTGTAACGGGTGCTGCTGGCGTCCAGTCTGCGCGCGATGTCGACCAGGGCGCTCTCGCCGTAGGCCGCCTCCCGGAAGGCGTTGACGATCGCCGCGGCCGCCCCCACGGCCGGGAGTCCCTTGCCCCGCACGTCACCGATGAGCAGCCTGACCCCGAACGGGGTGTCGACGACTTCGTAGAAGTCCCCGCCGATGCGGGCCTCCGCCGCGGCCGCAAGGTACAGCGACTCGATCTCGATGCCGCCGATGCGGTGCGGCATGGGGCTCAGCACCACCTGCTGCGCCGCGTCGGCCACGAGCCGCACCTGGAAGAGGGTGCGCTCCCGCTGGAGCCGGACGTGGCTTCCGTACGCGGCGGCCACGGTCACCGCGATGATCCCCGAGGCCGTCCACCAGGTCCCCAGGTCGGGGAAGACGAGGCTGAGGCCGATCATCAGGAAGAGGCAGACCGTACCGAGCAGGACGGTGGGCAGCACCGGCCACATGGCCGCGGCGAGGGCCGGCGCCGCGGGCAGGAGGCGACTGAAGGCCATTTCCGGCGGGGTGGTGTACGCGAGGCCGGCGATGACGACGGTCAGGAAGACCGGCGACAGCCGCACAAGTCTTCCCTGGCCGCGGCGCCTGCGGAGCCGCGACCGTCCAGACTCGATCACATGTACCAGGGTATCCGCGCACGGGTGATACAGCGCCCCGACGGACGGGGCGCGGGGCCCGTCGGGCCGCCGGACACGGGGGCGGTGTCAGCCGGCGCTTGCGGTACCGCGATCGGGTGCGCTCATGTCGCCCGTCGCGGGAATGCCGTCTGCGAGCCCGTAGCGCAGGTACACGGTGCCCTTCGGGCCGGCCGCCGGGGGTGCGAGGAGCGCGAGGTTGGTGGGCACCGCGCCGTCGTCGAACACCTTCTTCCCGACGCCGAGCACGATCGGGTGCACCCAGAGGTCGAGACGGTCGAAGAGCTTCTCGCGCAGGAGGGTCTGCACGAGGTTCAGGCTCCCCACGACCTTCACGTGCTCGTGCCGGTCACGGATCTCGCGCACCGCTCCGGCCAGGTCCGGGCCGAGGTGCGTGGACCCGGCCCAGGAGAGGTCGGGCCTGCCGCGAGAGGCCACGTACTTCGGGACCCGGTTGAAGAGCGTGGCGATCTCGTTGTCCTCGCCGCCCTCCTGGTGGGGCCAGTAGGCGGCAAAGATGTCGTACGTCCGCCGCCCGAGCAGGAGGGCGTCCGTGCCCTCGTACGCGGCGGCGATCTGCGCCCCGGTGGCCTCGTCCAGCAGGGGCGCCTGCCAGCCGCCGAACGGGAACCCCACCGGGTCCTCGTCGGGGCCGCCGGGCGCCTGCCCGACGAAGTCGAGGGTCGCGAACATCTCGATGTGGATGAGGCCCATGGCTTGCTCCCGGTGAGTCGGTCGTCTCCGTCAAAGAGGTAGACCGTCGAGCGACCCCAGACTCATCGGCGCGCCGGAGCCCGCTTCGCTCGAGGATTTCCCGGGCCGTCGGGGTGGACCTCCCCCGGTTCGCCCACGGGGGTGGATACCCGCCCTCGGAGGGCTCAGCCCGGCCCGCGCCTCGGCGGCCCGGCGCACGTCCGGCACGAAGCTGCTGCCTGCTCGTTTCCCCGGCGCGACTCGGAGGTCCGTAGGCCCATGACCCACACACACCCCAGCCCACCCGAAGGACGCCGCCACCCCGTCCGGAACGGTGGACGGGCGGCCACGGTGGTGGCAGCCGCGCTCGCGCTGGTCCTCGCGCTGCCCGGCACGGCGCTGGCGGCTCCGGGAGACCCGGACCCCGGGTTCGCCGGCTCCGGCAAGGTCCAGACGTACTTCCCCGACGACGGCGGGCCGTGGGACTACGCCGAAGGTCTGGACGTCGCCCGGCAGGGCGACGGCAAGCTGGTCGTGGCCGGCCACGTCACGGGGCCGGGCGTCCCGTTCGACATGGCGCTGATCCGGTACAACGCCGACGGCAGCGTCGATACCGGATTCGGTGGCGGCGACGGCCGGGTGACCAGCGATTTCGGGGGTGACGACCAGGCCGAGGCGGTGGCGGTACAGCCCTCCGACGGGAAGATCGTGGTCGCCGGCCGTACGGAGGTCCCGGACGAGGGCGGCGGCTGCTGCTTCTTCTCCGTCGCCCGCTACAACACCGACGGCTCGCTCGACCAGGGATTCGGCTCGGCCGGCCTCGTGCGCGTCGACGCGTTCGGCAGCGCCTCGGGGGCCGCCGACCTGGTCGTCCAGCCGGACGGCAAGATCCTCGCAGTGGGCCTCAGCGGCGGGGCGGGCTTCGCGCTGGCCCGCCTCAACCCGAACGGCAGCCCCGACCCGTCCTTCGGCGGGGACGGCACGGTGGTGGCGGGCTTCGCTCCCGCCTTCCCCGGTGACGCGGGCGGGCAGGCCACCGGCCTGGCGCTCCAGCCGGACGGCAGGTTCGTCGCCGTCGGCTACGTGGGCAGTACCGCCTTCGACTTCGGAGTGGCCCGCTACCTGTCCAACGGCAGCCTCGACACGTCCTTCAGCGGCGACGGCATGGCCACCGCGGACTTCGGCGGTACGGACTTCGGCCGGGCCGTGGCGGTCCAGTCCGACGGCGCGGTCGTCGCCGCGGGGTCGACCAACACCGGTTTCGCACTGGCCCGGTTCACCTCCGGCGGCAACCCCGACGCCGCCTTCGGCACCGGCGGCCGGGTCACCACCGTCTGGCCCCTCAGCACGGCCATGGCGTACGACATGACCCTCCAGCAGGACGGCAAGATCCTCGTCGGCGGCACGGCCGACGACCCGGACAGCCAGGAGGCCACCGACTTCGCCCTCGCCCGCTACCTGCCGAACGGCACCCTGGACACCGGCTTCGGCGGCGGTGACGGCCGGGTGTACACCGGCATGCTGGGCGGGGAGGAGATCAGGGGGCTGCTCGTGCAGCCCGACGGGAAGATCGTGGCCGCGGGCCTGGCCGGGCTGGGCGCCTTCGGCATCGCCCGCTACGAAGGCGGCGGCAGCACCCCGCCTCCGCCCCCTCCGGCCGCCGACCTGTCGGTGACGAAGACCGGCACGACGACCGTGAGCATCGGCGACCAGGCCTCGTACACGGTCCGGGTCACCAACGCCTCGACGTCCACGGCGACCGCGACGGGCGTGACGCTCACCGACACCCTCTCGGGAGCCGGCGGCACCCTCCTGTCGGCCGTCCCCTCCCAGGGCACCTGCACGACCACGGCGACCGGCGCGAACTGCGCCCTCGGCAGCCTGGCACCGGGCGCGAGCGCCACGGTCACGGTGACGGCCGAACCGCGCGCCACCGGCACCCTGACGAACAACGCCTCCGCCACCGCCACGCCCCAGGACCCGAACCCGGCCAACAACAGTGCCGGCGCGTCGACCTCGGTGAACAACTCCCGCGGCTGCACGATCATCGGCACCAGCGGTACGGACACCCTCAACGGCGGCTACTCCAACGACGTCATCTGCGGCCTCAGCGGCAACGACACCGTCCGCGCGAGCTACGGCAACGACACCGTCCACGGCGGGCCCGGCAACGACAACATCGACGGGGGCTTCGGCGACGACACCCTCAACGGCGGCCCGGGCAACGACACCCTCACGGGCTACTACGGCAACGACCGCCTGACCACCACCGACGGCGTCGGCGCCAACGACACCGCCAACGGCGGCATCGGCACCGACACCTGCACCACCGACCCGGGCGACATCCGCATCAGCTGCCCCTGAGCGGGTGCCCCGCCGAGCGGCGCGGCCGGCCCTCCGGCGGCCGAGCGGCTCATGCCACGCCCGGGAGGGGTTCGCTCCCCTCCCGGGCCGAGCCGTCCTGCCGTCCGCCGGACGGACGGCCGGGTGGACATCCCGCCCGTGTGGCGATGAGTTCGGGCGCCGCCGCCGGTCTACCCTCCAGACCCATCGCCCCGAAGGAGCGGCACATGACCGATACGACGATGCTCGACCTCGGACCGCAGGCCCGGATCGTGGCCCGCCTCGCGGCGGGCGTCCCGGACGCCCGGCTCGCCGACCCGACGCCCTGCCCCGACTACGCGGTCGGGAACCTGCTGGGCCACCTCACCGGCCTGGCCGTCGCGTTCCGCGACGCCGGCCGCAAGGACCTCGGTCCCACGACGGACACGGCCCCCGACGCGGCTCTGCCCACCCTCCCCGCCGACTGGCGCGAGGAACTCCCCCGGGCCCTCGGCGAACTGGCCGAGGCTTGGACGGATCCGGCCGCCTGGACCGGCATGACCCGCGCGGGCGGCGTGGACCTGCCGGGCGAGATCGCGGGGCTGGTGGCCGTCAACGAACTGGTCATCCACGGCTGGGACCTGGCTCGGGCCACCGGCCAGGAGTACGCACCCGATCAGGCCGCGCTGGAGACCTCGTACGGTTTCCTCGTGGCCGCGGCCGAGGAGGGCGGCGGCGGGGACATCTTCGGCCCCGTCGTCCCCGTACCGGACGACGCCCCGCTGCTGGACCGGGCGGTCGGGCTGAGCGGGCGCGATCCGGAACGGCAGTCCTGACGTCTGGACCCGTCCATCGCAGCGTGGCGGACGACACGGCTTCCTGAACATGTTCGCCGTCTCCGAGGGCGCGGAGACGGCCGTCACGGAAGTCATCGGGAACTCGGGGCCCGCCTCCGATGAGCACACGCCGCCCGCACGCCGCCGCCTTCAGGTGACGGGCTCCGGTGCCGGGACGGGTCCGGGCAGCGGACCCGGCTGCGGGTGCGGCTCGGGCCGCGGGGCCGGGGGCGGCAGCGGATCGGGGTCGGGCTGCGGCGGAGCCGGCGGCACGGGGTCGGGCCCGCCCGGAGCCGGGACGGGACCGGGGACCGGTCCGGGCTGCGGACCAGGGCCGGGGCCCGGCGCCGGGGTGGGGTTGGGCGGAACGGGATCACGGGGAGGGATACCCATGGTTGGTCCCTTCGGTCGGGAATTGTCGGGGTACGGCGCCGGCCCTACCGGGGTGGCGGTGACGGCGGGGGTGCGGGAACCGGCTCCGGATCGGGGAAGGGCCTCGGTATCGGCCGCGGCGTGTGCGGATCGCCGGGGAACGGGTGCGTGGGCGCCGAGCCCCGATCCCACGGGAGCGGGCGGGTCGGCTGCCCGGTGTGTGCGTGCCCGCCGGTGCGGGTGGTTGCGTTCGTCATGGTGATTCCACGGATCGTCGGCAATGGCCTTCTCGGTCCCGCGCCTGCCCGCGCTCGTCCGGCTCAATCGCCTGCGGGCTCCGCGGCGTGCGTCTCAGGTGTCGGGCTCCGCGGCCGAGATGGCCGCGAGGGTCGACCCCGGATCGCGTTCCACCGTGAGGTCTCCCAGTGTGACGACACCGACGAGTTCGCCGTCCTCGGTTCGCACGGGCAGGCGCCGCAGCGCGTGCCGCCTCATGAGATCGGCGGCCTGGTCCACGTAGTCGTCGGGCTTGACGGTCACAGGTTCGGGGCTGCAGACCGCCTGTACCGTCGTCTCGGCAGGATCCCGGTTGTCCGCCATGGCCCGGATGACGAGGTCCCGGTCGGTCAGGATGCCGTGGAGTCGACCGCCGTCGACGACCAGGACGTCCCCGATGTCCGCGTCCCGCATCACCCTGGCGGCTTCCGCCAAGGAGGTCAGCTTTTCGACGGTCACCGGATTGTTGGTCATCACCTCGTGGACTCGTCGGGTCATGGTTCCTCCCACCGACGCCTACAGCGCCTCTTGGCGCTGTGATGGCCGGGAAGCGGGTGCTCAGCACCATGTGTGGGCCCTCCACCTCCCGTACCCGGCGTCTTTCCACCCAGCCCGTCGGCAAACCCGGCCCGGGAGAGGTGCGCCGGTCGCGGGGTTACGCTCGGAACAGGCCGCGAAGGGGATGGTTCGCATGTGCCGGTGGCTCGCCTACTCGGGCTCGTCCATGCTGCTCGACGCCGTGCTCTACCGTCCGGAGCACTCGCTGATCAACCAGAGCCTCCACGCCCGGATGGGCGTCGAGACGACCAACGGCGACGGTTTCGGCATCGGCTGGTACAGCGGGAACGGGGACGGCACACCGGCCGTCTTCCGGGACATCGCCCCGGCCTGGAACAACCGCAACCTGCGCGAGCTCGCCGCGCACGTCCGCTCGCACCTGTTCTTCGCGCACATACGTGCCTCGACGGGCTCGGCCATCCAGCAGACCAACTGTCACCCCTTCCGCCACGGCCGGTGGCTGTGGATGCACAACGGGGCCATCGCGGACTTCCCCCGGTTGCAGCGGGACCTCTGCCTGGCCGTCGACCCGGCCCTCTTCCCGTACATCGAGGGGTCCACCGACTCCGAGGTGATGTTCTACCTGGCGGTCACCCTGGGGCTCGACCAGGACGTCCCGGGCTCCGTGGCCAGGATGACCGGGCTCGTGGAACGTCTCGGCAAGGAGCACGGCATCCCCGAACCCCTCCAGATGACCCTGGCCATCAGCGACGGAGAGCGGCTCTGGGCCTTCCGCTACTCGAGCCGGGGCGCCTCCCGGTCGCTCTTCTACAGCAGCCGGGCCGATACCGTCCGCCACCTCCACCCCGAAGTGGAGTTCCTCCGCGAGATCTCCGACGCGTCGCGCATCGTGGTGTCCGAACCGCTGGGGGACCTCCCCGGCGTCTGGAACGAGCTTCCCGAGGCCAGCTACACGGTGATCCCTTCCGCTCCGGACAAGGACTGGCTCCCCTTCGTACCGGAATCCCCTGACGGCATTCCGCTGACGGCCGGACGCCTGCGTGAGTGGGGCTCCGGTGGGTAGGCGCAGGTCAGCAGCCGAATCCGAGCCGGTATCCGGGGAACGCCCCGGGCGGAGGGGGGCATCGATGCCACCGACCGTACTCACCGTGCCGACGATGGGCGTCGAGGAGGAGTTCCTGCTCGTCGACCGCCGCAGCCGGGCCCCGGTGGGCCGCGCACCCCGTGTCATAGAGGCCGCCGCGCGCACGCTCGGCCCGTTGGTGCAGCCGGAGTTCTTCACCGCCCAGGTGGAGGTGTGCACCAGTCCCACGGCGAGTTCCGCCGTGCTCAGGGTCCAACTGGCCCGGTTGCGTGCCGAGGTGCGGCGCGCCGCGGCCGCCGAGGACTGCCTGCTGCTCGCGGCCGGAACGCCGGTCATACCGCCCGAGCATCCCCTGACGGTCACCCACAACGAGCGCTACCACCGGATGGCGGCCCGTTTCGCCTCGGTCCTCGGCGACTACGACCAGGCGGTGTGCGGTTGCCACGTGCACATCGGAGTCGGCTGCCGCGCAGAGGCCCTCGACCTCGCCAACCGGATGCGCCCGTGGCTGCCGACGCTCCAGGCCCTCGCCGCCAATTCCCCCTTCGACCGGGGCAGGGACTCCGGCTACGCCAGTTGGCGCGCCGTCGAACACGCCCGCTGGCCCACCGTGGGGCCCGCCCCGGTCCTGGACGAAGCCGCGTACGAACGCTGCGCCGACGAGCTCGTGCGCAGCGGCACGGTGCTGGACCGGCGGATGATCTACTGGTACGCCCGCCCCTCCGAGCACGTGCCGACGCTGGAGATCCGTGTCGCCGACGTGAACGCCCGCCTCGACGCCGTCGTACTCCTGGCCGTCCTCGTACGGGGCCTCGCCGCCACCTTGCGCGCGGAGTCCGCCGACGCCTGCCCGACCCCGGAACCGCATCCGGCCCGGCTCCGCGAAGCCCATCGGCGCGCCGCTGCGCACGGCCTGGACGGCGACGGACTCGATCCGTTCACCGGCGCCCCCGTGCCCGCCCGGGACCTGGTCGCCCGGCTGCGGGAACGGGCGACCCCGGGACTCACCGCCTGCGGGGACCTGGCCCTCGCCGATACCCTGCTCGACCTCCTGCGCACCGAAGGCACCGGTGCGGCACAGCAACGGGCCGCCTGCCGGCGTCACGGACGCCTCTGCGGTGTGGTGGACAGCCTGGCGGAAACGGCGGCGTCGAGCTGACGGAAGCACGACGGCCACCACGGACGCAGGAGGTTTGCGTGGACCCGGACGGCCGTGACCCGGTGCTCGGAATCGAGCGGCTCGAGGAGGCCTATCTCGCCCGCGACCCCGGCTACGACCGGGGCGTCACGGTGCCTGCGATCGTCGATGTGCGCACCGGCAAGGTCGTGACGAACGACTTCGCACAGATCACCATCGACATGTCGCTGGAGTGGTCCGCCCACCACCGTGAAGGTGCCCCCGCGCTCTATCCTCCCGCGCTGCGGCCGGAGATCGACGCGGTGAACGAGGCGGTCTACCAAGACGTGAACAACGGTGTCTACCGTGCCGGTTTCGCGGGATCCCAGGAGGCCTACGCCTCGGCGTACGATGCGCTGTTCGCCCGGCTCGGCGAGCGCCTCAGGACGTCCCGTTACCTGGTCGGTGACACCATCACCGAGGCGGACGTCCGGCTGTTCACGACGCTCGCGCGCTTCGACGCCGTGTACCACGGCCACTTCAAGTGCAACCGGCAGAAGCTGTCGGAGATGCCGGTCCTCTGGTCCTACGCGCGCGACCTGTTCCAGACGCCCGGTTTCGGTGACACCGTCGACTTCGACCACATCAAACGCCACTACTACCTAGTCCACCAGGACATCAACCCCACCGGCGTCGTACCGGCCGGCCCCGACCTGTCGGGGTGGAACGAGGCCCACGACCGGCCGTCGCTGGGCGGCCGCCCCTTCGGCGACGGCACACCGCCCGGCCCGATCGCTCCCGGGGAAGGCGTACCTCCGGGCTCCGCGGTGGCGGGTGCGGGGCTGTGCTGATTGGCTGGGAGGACCCAGTACCGCAGGAGTACCGCATTCCCCCGAACCGAGGATCGGTCATGAGCAAAGAAAGCCAGCCAAGCCAGCCGAGCCTGCGTGCCCGGCAGATGCGTGACAAGGCCCAGGAACTGGAGCAGGCGGCGCAGCATGCGACGGATCCGGCCGAGCGGCAGCGGCTCATCGAGAAGGCCCTGCACATCCGGAGGAAGAGCGAGCAGGAGAACGGCCCGGGCAGCGGCACCATGGACCCCATGTAGCGACCGCGGGATCACCCGGTCCAGTGGAACCTCCCGCCTCCGACCCAGCGGACCTCGCCGGGGTCGTCGAGGTCGTGGATCGTGATGCCGGAGGCCGCGGCCGTCAGGACCACGTCCGTCATCGACCTGGCGGTGCTGACCACCTGGCCGTCGATCTCCACGATGCGGAACGGCGGGTCGGCGGGGCACACCCCGAGCACGGTGACCCGAGCCGGGGAGAGGTAGGGGATCGCGCCTTCGGTCATGCGACATCGCCTCCCGGGTCTCGTACTGCCCCTGCCCGAACGCCCGGGCGGAAAACCCCCGCGTGTCCGCCGGACGGAGCCGCGGTGCGTGCCCGCTCGCTTTCTGGGGAGACGCCTGAGGTACGGCGACGAAGCGGAGCGGTTCCCGGCCGTTTTCCCGGCCCCGGGACCGTCGCCGCGCACGAAAGGGCCGCGCACAGAAAGGCACGAGCCATGAGTACGGAAGAGATCTGGGGCTATCACCAGGACGCCGGATATCAGAAGGGGATCGACCTCGTCGGATACAAGGTCGAGGCCACCGACGGCAGCATCGGGAAGATCGACAAGCACTCCGAGGACGTCGGAGCGTCCCACGTCGTCGTCGACACCGGTGTCTGGATCTTCGGCAAGCACGTACTGCTCCCGGCCGGCACCATCAAGCGCATCGACACCGTCGAGGAGAAGGTCTACGTCGACCGGAGCAAGGAGCAGATCAAGAACGCTCCCGAGTTCGACCAGGCCAAGTACGGCGGCGGGCCCACCTACCTGGAGCAATTCGCCCGGTACTACAACCAGCCCCACATGTGACCGGCGCGGTGGCCCCGCCGGCGTCACGGTTCGGTGGCGTGTGAGGGGGTAGGCGCGCGACGTATCCGGAATACGAGCCCGTGTGAGGGACCCGTGGGAAAGGGGTGCACGATGGGCACGGCGGACGGCGACCGCTTCGCGGTCGAAGTACGGCCCGTCGAGGGAGCCACCGTTCTGGCGCTGGCAGGCGAGCTCGACCACGACACCGTCGAACCGTTGCGGGTGGCTCTCGAAGCCGCCCGGGCGGGCGGTGGACAGCGGCTGCTCCTAGATTTCAGCGGGCTGGACTTCTGCGACTCCACGGGATTGAACGTGTTGTTGCACGGTCGGCTCGCCGTCCAGGAATCGGGTGGCAGTCTCGAACTGGTCGGCCTCCACCAGCCGATCGAACGCATGTTGCACGTCACGGGCGTGGTCGGACTGTTCCCGCTGCACCCCGATGTGGACGCGGCGCTGGAGCGTCACCAGCGCGCGTAGCAGAGGAGCACGATGAGCGAGCGCCGGCCAATGCCTGCATGCACGCGGGCGGGCCGACCTCGCTGCTCCTGCGCCACACCGCCGAAGGGCTGCGCATCGAGGTCACCGACGCGAACCCGGTCCCCCCGACCGTCAGACACCCGGCGGACCCTGCACGGCCCGGAGGCCACGGGCTGGTCATCGTGGAACGGCTGGCCCGGAAGTGGGGCTCGGAGCCGGTGGAGGGCGGAAAGTGCGTGTGGGTGGAGCTCGACGCACCGCCGTACGCCCCGGCCCTGCATCCCCACATCGGCCACACCGGCCTGGTCGGGCCGGTGGGCCGTGGGAGGCTGGGGCCATGAGGCTGAGATCATGAGCGCGCAATCCGCAGCCCGCTTGGTGCTGCTTCGCCACGCCAAGTCCGCCTGGCCCGATGTCGCGGACCACGAGCGGCCGCTCGGCCCGCGCGGGCTGCGGGACGCGCCCGCGGCGGGCCGCTGGCTGCGCGACGCCGACTGCCTGCCGGCCCTGGTCATCTGTTCCACCGCCCGGCGGACCCGCGAGACTTGGGCACTGGCGGCCGCACAGCTCGGCGTCGAGGTCTCGGTGCGCTTCGACGAACGGGTGTACGCAGCCGAGCCGGAGGAGCTGTTGGAGGTGGTGTCCGAAGTGCCGCAGGAGGTGGGGACGCTGCTGCTCGTCGGCCACAACCCGGGCATGGAGGAGCTGGCCGTCAGCCTCGCGCGGGAGGCCGTGGGCGCCGCGGAGGCCGGGGCGATGGCGCGCCTGTCGGAGAAGTTCCCGACGTCCGCGATCGCGGTGCTCTCCTGCCCCGGTTCCTGGCGGGAGCTCGCGCCGGGCTCGGCCCGGCTGATCGACTTCGCCGTCCCCCGCGGCGCCCGCTGACGCACGCAGCGGGCCCGGCCGGCCGTACGGGCATCCGTCCGCGCTGCGCGAAGGGGTCGTTCCGGATCGCTCCGAAACGGCCCCTCGGTCCCGGCGGAGCTCCGTCAGTCGGCGGACCGGCGCCTGCCCCGTTGCCGGCGCGGGTACGGCAGGAGCCGCGGTGAGCGTTTGGCGGCCACGTCTTCGATCCAGCCGAAGGTCAGGACCAGCAGGCCGATCAGCGGGATCGCCACCAGCAGGGTGAACCACTGGCTGGCCAGCAGCCACTGGAAGTTCTCGTAGACGAAGGGGACGCTCCAGAGGGGGTCGATCAGCGGGATCGCGGCCACCAGTGCCACCTGGTGCCACAGGTACACGCTGACCGCGCGTGAATTGAGCAGGCTGACCAGGCCGTTCCAGCGTTCCAGCACCCTGGGCCACCGATCCCAGGAAGGGCTGACGTGGAGCAGGATGGCGACGAAGCCCAAGGACCACAGGGCCTGGGCGATCGGCCAGGCTTCGATGTCCGTCGGTACGGTCGGGTCGACCGGCCGGGTCTGCAGGTACCAGAGGCCGGCCACCATGACCAGCGGCGCGATGGACGGCAGGACGTACTGCGGGATCTTCTTGAGCAGCCCCTCCTGGTGGGCCATGCCGAGGAGCCAGCAGGAGCCGAACATCGCGAAGTCGTTGGCGCTCTCCCAGACCCGGCCGTAGACGAACTCCTGGTCGGAGAAGAACACGTTCATGACGATCAGCACCGCCAGGGGGCTGAACAGCGTCACCCACGGAAGCCGCCGCAGCGCCCGGAGCATCAGCGGTGAGAGCAGTACGTACCACAGGTAGGCGCGGAGGTACCAGAGCGGGACGGTGATCTGCAGGGCCCAGCCGCCTTCCACGCGGCCGAACCCGGGCAGGTCCTCGGCGAACGGCGGCGTGCTCAGCGGCAGGATCCAGAACGCCATCTTGGTCCACCACCAGGTGGGGTGGCCGTCGGAGTCGGGACCCCAGCCGTCGAGGAGCTGGAGGGTGATCAGGACGACGCCGAACAGCCACATCGGCGGCAGCAGTCGGCGCAGTCGGCCGCGGATCACGCCGAGGGCGGGACGGCTGAGCGAGCGGGCCATCAGCGAACCGGCCAGCGCGAACATCACGCCCATCGACGGGAAGACCAGGGGCAGCCAGAACCAGCCGAAGTTGTGGTAGAAGATCACACGCACCAGTGCCAGCGCGCGCAGCAGATCGAGGTAGCGGTCCCGGCCGCCCTTGCGCGGGGCCGGCGCCTCCGGCTCCGGCTGCGACTGCGGGTCCGGCTGCAGCTGCGGCTCCGGCTCCCACTCCGCCTCCCACCGCTGTCGCAGGACGGCGGGAACCCTCAACTGGACGGTTTCCTGATTGCGCCCGAGGTTGGTGTATCCGGTCACGGTCAGGCCTCCACGGGTACGGCGACCTCGCCGGTGCGCCGGAGCTTCTGCCAGCGCAGTCGACCGCCGGTCAGCGCCGTGATCGCAGACTGCAGCAGAACGATGTACATGAGCTGCCGGTAGACCAACTGCTGGATCGGCAGGCTGATCAGGTACCAGGGCTTCTCGTGATCGAGATGGAAGGCGTACCAGGACAGCACGGCCTGGAGCAGGATGAAGCCGCCCCAGCTGGTGAGGGTGATCCCGGCGTCCCCGAAGAACACGCCGTACAGCAGGAACATGTCGACCAGCGGCGCCAACAGCGGGGCGACCACGCCGAACAGCACGACGAGCGGCAGCCCGATGCGGCCGAAGCGCCCGGCCGGGCCGCGGGAGGTCACCGCGGCGCGGTGCTTCCACATCGCCTGCATGCTGCCGTAGCTCCAGCGGTACCGCTGGGACCAGAGCTGCTGGAGGCTGGCGGGAGCCTCGGTCCAGGCGCGGGCCTGCTCGGCGTAGACGATCCGCCAGCCGTCGCAGAGCACCGCGATGGTGATGTCGGTGTCCTCGGCGAGGGTGTCGTCGCTCATCCCTCCGACCCGCCGCAGGGCCTCCTTGCGGAAGGCGCCGACCGCGCCGGGGATGGTCTGGATGACGTTGAGCATGTCGTACATCCGGCGGTCCAGGTTGTGGCCGAGGACGTACTCGATGTGCTGCCAGGCGCCGATCAGGCTGTCGCGGTTGCCGACCTTGGCGTTGCCCGCGACCGCGCCGATCGTCGCGTCCCCGAAGGGCTGGACCAGCTCGCGCACGGTGGACGGTTCGAAGACGGTGTCGCCGTCCATCATCACGATGATCTCGTGCGAGGCGGCCGCGATGCCGGTGTTGAGGGCGCTGGACTTGCCGCCGTTGACCTTGCGGATCAGCCGGACGAACGGCAGGTTCATCGCCTCGACTATGTCCGCGGTGCCGTCCGAGGAGCCGTCGTCGATGACGATGACCTCGATCGGATAGTCACTGACGGCCAGGGAGTTGAGGGTGTTGGCTATGCACTCGCGCTCGTTGTACGCCGGGACCAGTACCGTGACCGTTTCGGTGATCGGCGGTCCCCAGGCGTCCCGCCGCTTGGCGCGGCGGGCGTGCATCGGTGCGAGAACGAGCATCAGCCCGAACCGGCCGAAGTTGAGGAAGCCGACGAGGGCCAGCAGCCCGACCAGCACCGGCAGGGTGTGCACGGCGACCTGGGTGGCCCAGATGTATCCCTTGCCCGCCCACAGCTGGAATCCGGTCACCGGCACGGTGGCGCTGGAGGCGCCGAGTGCGTCGGAGACGGTGGTGAAGCGGTAGCCCTGTGCCTGCAGCTTGTCGATGATCTGCTCGAGCGCGGCGATGGTCTGGGTACGGTCGCCACCCGCGTCGTGCAGCAGGATCAGCGCGCCCGCACCGGGCGTGGCCGGCATCGCCGCCTTGACGATCTCCTCGACACCGGGACGCTTCCAGTCGTCGGTGTCCCGGTCGATGAAGGCGGTGAGGTAGCCGCGTGCGCCCACGTACTTGATGACCGGGTAGTTCCAGTCGTCCATCGCCGAGGCGTCGGAGGAGTACGGCGGGCGGAACAGCGCGCTGTGGACGCCCGCGACGCCGGCCAGTGCGAGCTGCGTCTGCGCCAGCTCCCAGCTGATCCGGGTGGGGGACTGGTACACGAGGTCGGGGTGGGTGAAGGTGTGCACGCCGAGTTCGTGGCCGCCCGCGACGATCTTCCGGATCAGCTCGGGGTTGCGCGTGGTCATGGCGCCGGTCACGAAGAAGTCCGCACGGACGTTGCGGGCCGCGAGCACGTCCAGGATCTTCGGGGTCCACTCCGGCGAGGGACCGTCGTCGAAGCTCAGCACCGCGGTGCGGTCGGGGATGTGATAGCTCACGGGCTTCGCGTTCTTGCTGCCGCGCGCGTCGATGACCGGACCACCCTTGAGCAGGTGCTGCGGCACGGTCGTCTTGTCGACCGAGATCGCGATCCGGTCGTCGTGGAAGGCCTCGTTGGTGGCGAGGCCGCGCAGCACGAGAAGCGCAAGCAGGCACGCCAGCAGGGACAGCGGCATGAAGAAGCGCAGCGGCGGCGCGGCCAGTCGGCGCGGCCTCAGCAGGGACTGCCGGCGGCGCTGATGGCGGGACAATGACGCTCCTGGAGATGGTGGTGCGGACGATCAGAGGTTCTTGGTCGACTGGCCCGAAGGGCTCGCGCCGGGCGGCGCGGTGGCCGTGGCGCTCTGTGTGTCGGCCGTGTCAGCCGTGCCGGCCATGGGCTTCGGTGCGCTCGCCGTGGGCTTCGGTGTGCGTGCGGCCGGGGGTTTCCGTGTGGCGGCCGAGGACTTCGACGGGGCGGTCGACGGCTTCGCGGTGCCGGCCGACGGCTTCGACGTGGCGGCCGAGGGCTTCGTCTGGGGTGTCGTGGAGGTGGTAACCGTCCGGGGCGAGGGCGACCCCGAGGGCCCTGCCGACCCTGCCGGCCCCGACGGGGCGACCGACGACACGGGTGAGCCCGGCGGGGCGGGCGACCGCGAAGGCTGCACGGGGATGCCCATCGCCGGGGCGTCCGCCTGCATGCCGATCAGGCTGCTCCCCATGGCGACCGCCAGGACCGCGCCGACGACGGAGACCGGCCAACCGAGACCCCGCAGCAGACGGCCGCGCAGACCCGACTGGTCGACGAAAACAGGTGCGGGAGCGGGGTCGTCAAAGTCCGACTCGGACATTTCAGGCTGTGCCTGATGTGCCGGTCCGCGTTCGATCGAAGGAGGGGCTGATCGCACCTTGCGGGGCCTTTCAGTGCAGGGTACGTAGACCGCGGGATGGCAGGGCGAACGCTAGTGCACCGACCCGAATCGACTTGGGCCCGATGTGCGCTTTTGGCGCGATCTGCTCCGGTGTCGTAATCGGATTGGAATACCAATTGGCAGTACCAGTCGGTATATCTACACGCACGGTCGTCGGGCACTGATCCGTGCGTGTTCGCTCGGAACCGTTTCGCCGGGACGGCCGAGACCCGGGGTCGAGCAGGTCGCCGCGAACCTTAGGATGACCACCTCATGTGATCAGCCATTGATCCTCATGTCAGGGCGTGTCCAGGTACCGCCTCTACGCCCCAAGGAGCCCGTGTGAGTCACCCCCGCCGCACCTCTCGTCGCCGCGCGTGGACCGCGCTCACGCTGCCTGCCCTCCTGTGCGTACTCGCCGCGTGCACCAGCGGCTCCGGCGGCACCGGCCGCGATGACGCCGCGCCCGCCAAGAGCGCTTCGCCGAGCCCGTCCGGTCCGCCGGGAACCCTGTTCGACACCTTCCAGTACAGCGGCCCCGACGACCCCGCGCTCAACGCCAACGGCTGGGAGGTCCGTACCGGTGGGGGCGGCCCGGGGATCAAGGACAGCTGGACTTCCGCCGGCGCCAGCTTCCCTTCGGACGCGACCGCGCAGGGCGGCAGGGTCCTTCAGCTGCAGTCCTCCACCGACGGCACCAAGCAGGGCACCAAGCAGGTCGAGGTGCAGACCACCGGCACCCCCCTCTTCACGGGGACCTACGCCGCTCGGGTCTACCTGAGCGACAAGCCCGTCAGCGGTCGCAACGGCGACCACGTCGTCGAGACCTTCTTCCCGATCTCCGCCTCGGACTCCTCGCCGAACTACAGCGAACTCGATTACGAGTACCTGCCGAACGGCGGCTGGGGTTCGGTGGGTCCGCAGCTCGACACCACGAGCTGGTTCAAGGCCGATCCGCCGGACCGGGTCACCCACGCGCTCAAGAAGCAGCGCCTCGAGGGCTGGCACATCATGATGATCACCTTCGTGGACGGAAAGGCCACCTATTCGCTGGACGGCAAGGACCTGTTCACCAGCTCCGGCAAATACGTCCCGCGCGAGAAGGTGGACATGCATTTCAGCAACTGGTTCATCGATCTTCCCTTCACCGGTGGTTCACGCACGTGGAACATGAAAGTCAACTGGTTCTACTACAAGGCCGGTGAGGCCGTTTCCCAGGCGGACGTCCAGAAAACGGTGGACGGCTTCTACAGCGCCGGAACCAACCACATCAACACCGTTCCCACATCC